>JASLRP010000023.1 GCA_030743915.1 SAR202 cluster bacterium
CCATAATTGACCGTTACGGCAACATCGGATTGGCCGATGCGCTAAAGCCCGCTATCGAGTACGCCGAAGATGGATTTCCTGTGTCAGAGATCATCTCTCATCACTGGGATTTTTCCGCAAGTCGGCTCGAATCAGGGCCTGGCGGACCAGAGATGTTGTTGAACGGCAAACCTCCGAAAGCCGGAGAGATGTTCCAAAACCCGACGCTGGCACAGACCTTGAGAACGATCGCAGAAGGCGGCGCCAACGCTTTCTATAAAGGCCCGACCGCCGAGAAGGTCGCCAACTTCGTCCAACAAATGGGCGGCTGGATCACAACTGAAGATATGGCCGGTCATTATGCTGAATGGGTCGAGCCGAGTTGCACGTCCTACCGCGGGTATGACTGCTGGCAAGTTCCACCTCCGACTCAGGGGCTGAACACGCTAATGGCTCTCAATATCGCAGAGGGATTTGATCTTGCGGGCATGGGTTTCCAGAGCCTGGATGCCTACCATCACCTCATCGAGAGCATGCGCCTGTCGTTTGGCGATGGGATGGAATACATCGCCGATCCGGCGCACATGAATGTCGCGTCCACAGACTTGCTCTCGAAACAGTACGCTGCCACGCGCCGGGCCATGATCGACCCAGATCGAGCTTTGACAGATGTCGGACCAGGCAGGCCGCCCTCACACCCGGACACGGTTTACCTGTCCGTTGTTGACGGCGATGGCAATGCCTGTTCGTTCATCAACAGCGTTTACATGGGGTTCGGCACGGGACTGGTTGTTCCGACCACGGGGATTGCCCTGCATAATCGTGGTTCGTCGTTCACTCTGGATCCGAATCATCACAATGCGCTGGCTCCTCGGAAGCGTCCGTTCCACACGTTGATTCCAGGCATGGTGACTCACAATGACGAGCTCTGGGCGTCCTACGGTGTCATGGGTTCGATGCAGCAGGCCCAGGGGCATCTTCAGGTGATTGCCAACATGATCGACTTCGGCAAGAATCCGCAGGAGGCGCTGGATGCTCCAAGATTCAGCGTTCGTTTCGAGGATGGCATATTCCTGGAGGACATTGTGAACGCCGAGGTCGTCAAGGGACTGGAGGCCAAAGGTCATCCGATAACAGTGCGTGACCCTCACGGCATCTGGTTCGGAAGCGGACAGATCATCCGGCGCGATCCTGAATCGGGAGCGCTGACGGGTGGAAGCGAACCCCGAGCCGATGGAGCCGCCATAGGCTGGTGACCTCAGGATTCGTCTACTTGTTCCGGTTCTTCCAGCAAGGTTTTCACGAGCAGTAATTCCCGCTGAAGCTGTCTGGCCATAAACGGACGAATCAGCACGCCGAACAGGGCGAACCAGATTCCAAGCGCCAAGTTGGTCGCCCTGGCGTCAAGTGTGTTTGTGATGCGGGTTTTCTCCTCGACCGGAACCAGCTCTACTTCGGCGTCGAATGGAAACGGGCCACTGGTTGACCTCGTTGCCATGCGCGTGGGAGCTTCCAAAGCCGTGATTTCATATTCCATCTCGTGAGTTGTTCCGCCGTAAGTGTAAAAACTCTGGAAGGTTGCGCCAGTTTCCTCGACCGGATCAGACGTCCATTTTGGCTCAGTGACGCCGTTGACCCATTGGTCCATATTCTCGATATCGGCAATATAGTCGAAGACCTGTTCAATCGGCGCTTCAATGGTCACGGTCGCTGACGCCTTCATGGCGGAACCTCCAATAAACCAAATTGGTCTATCTCCCTGCCTGTAGAAAAGAAGAGAGATAGACGATAGGGGGAGAGGAGTTGACTTGGCTCCTCGTCTGGGGGGACTAGCTTACGGTCTGTCCAGTGAACAGGCCCACTGAGTTTCCATCCGGGTCGCTGAATACTGCAGCGGAACCAACACCCGGAATCTCCATTGGCGGCATCACAGTCTTTCCGCCAAGACCTTCGATCTTGTTCAGATACTGTTGGATGTCATCGACGTGGATGTAGAACATTGTGTACGGTTCAGTTCCGCTGGGCGGCGCGAAGATGCCACCGTCAATTCCGCCCTGCCCGCCTGTTTCGACGATACCGTAGTTCAGCGCATCGTCCACGGCCACCTTCCAATCAAAAACATCGCTGTAAAATCCCTGGAGTTTTGCCGCGTCTTTGCCTGCGATTTCCCAATGAACCACCGGTTGTCCCATGCTCGCATCTCCTCGAAATCTGTTTTTGACTTGCAGCCTCGCCGTTCACCAGTTCGAGTCTAAGAATAAAACAGTACAAATGTTCTTGTCAAGGTGATTATCAATCAATTTTCCTGCAATTAGAACAATTGGTCTTGAGGCAATATGCGGAATGACCGTTGACACAAGTAAATCGAAATCTCAAACTTGAAGCGCTCGCGTTGGTTATTGTTGCGGCACAAGCGTTTTTGTCCACGAGGATGCGGGGCTCGGAAACGTGAGAATGTTGCAGCGCCCCAAGGCAATCCGACTCACACTCAGATATCTATGATAGTTCGCCACGGGCCAGTTTGGACGCCAGGGAGTAGTCCTGCTCAGCCTCGGCCTTTTTGCCCAGTTTCCAGTACACCATACCGCGCTGTCCGTAGGCATGCCAGAACCCTGGATCAAGCCGGATCGCCTCAGAGAAGTCCTGTACGGCGGCTTCCAGGTCGTCCTTGTCAGCTTCGGCGATTCCACGGTTGTTATATGCGTCGCGATAACTGGCGTCCAACTCCAGCGCGCGGTTGTAATCGGCAATCGCAGCGTCTGGATTTCCCAGGCTCCGATGACCAATGCCACGGTTGTTCATGGCGATGGTGTCGGCGGGGCCCAACTCGATGACCCGAGTGTAATCTGCGATAGCGGCGTCGAAGTCGCCAATATCCAGGTACGCATTGCCCCGAAGAAACCACGCCCGTTTATCATCCGGGCTCGTGTGAATTACGTCTGTGAGGTGGAGGATTGTGTTGGTGACGTAGTCGCGGTCGCTGATGGGACTGAGGTCAGGGTCCGGGAATGGCCGGTCCAATTCAGTCACTCATGCCCAGAGTGAGTATGACCTTCCACTCTTTGGGCGTCACAGACTGAACAGAAAGACGCGAGTTTTTGGCCAGCACCATATCTTTAAGTTCGTTGCTGGATTTCACCTGTGGCAGG
>JASLRP010000024.1 GCA_030743915.1 SAR202 cluster bacterium
GTTCGGCGCTGGGGTCGAACAGCAGCAAGGGGGCGCGGCCTATTAATCGCCAACCTCCGGGGCTGGCGATGGGGTAGATTCCGGTCTGGGTTTCGGCGATTCCCACCGAACCGGCCGCGATCTCGAGTCTCGGAGACTCAAGCCGGGGCGTCGCCAGCCGTTCATCCAGCCCCCCCAGATATGGGAATCCAGGGGCGAAGCCCATCATGTAAACCAGATAATCTGTGCCTGAGTGAATGGCGACCACTTCGTCGGGGGTCATACCAGCGTTCTGGGCCACAAATTCGATATCTGGGCCAAAATCTCCGGCGTACAGCGTTGGGATCATCACGAGACGAGTTTCATTCCTGGCGTTCTCTCCCGACCGTTCAGCCGCGCCCTCAACAACCTCCTTGATGCCATCAAAGGTCGCGACCAGAGGATCAAATGAGACAAGCAAAGACCGGTAGGTGGGAATCAATTCCACCAGCCCCTGGACTTTCATGCTATCCAGTCGATTCGCGAGGTTGTGAACCTCGCGATTGGTCTCGGGGTCAATGGTGTCGCCGAATTCCACGACCAGGGCCGCGTCTCCGGCGTTCAGAAATCTGGGAGCGTCGTGCATTTTGCGGTTAGACCAATTGGCCGAGAGGCGTAATCTCGACACCTTCGGCTGACAGAGCCTGGTTCAGCGCCTTTGCCATTTCCACCGCCCCAGGAGTGTCGCCGTGAAGGCAGAGGCTGTCCGCCTCAACTTCGATCACCTCTCCGCTGATCGCGATGGCTTTGCCCTCGGTGACCATGCGTAAGCTACGGTCCACCACTTCCTGAGTGTCGTGGATAACGGAACCTTCTAAGGAGCGTGACACCAGCGTGCCATTCGGGTTCAGAGCCCTGTCTGCGAAGATTTCGCGACCGACCCGCAGGCCCATATCTTCCGCGACGTTGATCCATTGAGAACCGGCCAACGCCAGCAGGACGACTTTAGGGTCAACTTCTAAGGCGGCTTCGCAGATAGCGGTCGCCAGGTCCCGGTCATCCACGGCCATGTTGTACATCGCCCCGTGGGGTTTAACGTGCTGGAGATTCTTCGCGCCTGTGAACGCCTGGAGAGCGCCCATCTGGTAAATCACGTCGTTCTTCACTTCCATCGCGCTGGCGTTCATAGTGCGCCGGCCGAAACCACTGAGGTCTGGGAAACTGGGATGGGCGCCAATAGCAACGCCATGCTCCTCCGCCATTTTCACAGTGGTGCGCATCCAGTTGGGGTCTCCTGCATGAAATCCGCAGGCGATATTTGCAGAGGTTATGTGCTTGATGACCTCTTCGTCGAAGCCCATCTTATACATTCCGAAGCTCTCGCCCATGTCGCAGTTGAAATCTATCTTGTCGGTCATGCGTAGTCCTCTCGCCGGGGTAACATTGGCGCTCAAGAATTCAGCCAATTATAAACTTTGAATGACTCAATAGCCAAGCGGGACAGAATCGTTCACGCGAGGATAACGGGTGACTTCCCCGGTCAACATTCGTATAATGTTCGCCTACGGAATTCTCAGAGAGTATAATCCGTCCGTTATGCAGTCAACCAATTTCCATCAGTTGCACATATTCCACACTGTCGCGGGGCTTGGTAGTTTCACCAGGGCCGCTGAGCAGTTGCAGATCAGCCAACCCGCCGTCTCGATCCAGGTGCGGGAGCTTGAGCGCAATCTTGGGGCGACTTTGCTCCACAGAATGCGCCGTGGCATTCAGCTTACAGAAACAGGCGAATCTGTGTACGGCTACACCAGGCGGATTTTCGCGTTGGCAGAAGAGATGCAGGCGTCGGTGCAGGATATTCAGGGCCTTCGCACCGGGCGTCTGACGATCGGCTCCTCCACTACGCCCGGAGAGTACATCCTGCCCTGGGTGATGGGAATTTTCCAGGAACGGTATCCCGGAGTGGACGTCGCGCTGTCCATATCCAACACTCGGTCCGTTGTGGAAAGGATTCTGAATCGCGAATTGGACATGGGGATGGCCGGAGCGCCCGTGGACATTAAAGGCCTTGTTTCATTCTCATATGTGGCTGATGAGATTGTGATGATCTGCTCGCCGAATCACGGTGTCGGAGGAAAGGCGTCCCACCGCATCTCAGATTTATCCGGGCAGAGATTCATAATGCGAGAGCCAGGTTCGGCGACTCGCGAGGCGGCAGAGGAACGCTTAAAAGCTCTCGGCGCGGACGTCAACGTCGCGATGGAATTGGGAAGCAACGAGGCGGTCAAGAGGGCTGTCGCCGCAGGTCTGGGCGTTGGATTGGTGTCGAAATTCTCAGTCGGTCCCGACGTCATGGCGGGGTTCATCAAGATCATGACCGTCCGAGGTTGGAAGTGCGAACGCCCGTTGACGGTTTTCTATCGCGATGACACTCACATGCCCGCCATTCAGAAGGCTTTTCTTGAGCTTCTTCAAAACGAGAGGCCATTGCCTCCAATGGGCCCCGTTAAGGCCTGACGACGCCTCCGTCGGCCCTGCGCACCGTGTCCCAAGCGCCTCCAAAGGCTCGCTCCTTGAAGGGGTATTTCGCGGCTAACTTCTCCTCCACGTCGATGCCGAGGCCAGGCTTGCCGTTGGGCCACATGTAGCCATCCCTCACTTCCGGGTATCCGGGGAACACCTCTTGAGTGCGTTCCTGGAATTTTGCGTACTCCTGGATACCGAAGTTGATGGTATTTACGTCCAGCATCAGGTTGGCGGCGTGCCCCACGGGAGATGTGTCGCCGGGGCCGTGCCAGGCGGTGCGGACGTTGAATGCCTCGCACAGAGCCGCCAGCTTTCGGGCAGGGGTCAGCCCTCCGATCTGCGAAATGTGGACCCTCATGAAATCGAGCAGCCTGTCTTTGACCATCGGGATGATCTCATGCGGGCTGTTGTAGAGTTCGCCCATTGCTATCGGGGTGCTGGTTTGCTGGCGCACCATGCGGAAATAATCGTTGTCCTCTGGGGCGAACAAGTCTTCCAGGAAAAACAGCTTATACTGTTCTACTTCTTTGGCGAGATCAACGCCCAATATGGGCGGGATGCGTTCGTGCACGTCGTGCAGAATCTCGATGTCCCATCCGATCTTCGCCCGAATGTGCTCGAAAAGTCCCAGGGCCGATTTGATGTACGGTCGCGGCTCGAAGATGCCGCCCGGGTGGGCGTAGAGGGTGTTGGGATCGAATTTCGTGACGCGGTCTGTAATCACGCGAGGTCCTGATTGCAAGGACGGATCAGACGCTGCGCCGTGGGAACCGTAAGTCGCATAACCTGGTGTCACGACTTGGACTCTAATGTAGTGGAACCCTTGCTCGATGAACTCTCGCGCCCTGTCTTCTACCTCCTGGGGGGTCTCGCCGGAGGAGTGAACATACACGGCGGCGGCGTCCCGTGCCTTGCCACCGAACAGGTCATACACGGGCATGTTCGCCAGTTTGCCTTTAATGTCCCATAACGCCTGATCAACTCCGCTGATTGCGTTGTTCAGCACTGGCCCATTGCGCCAGTATGACGAAACGTATGAGGATTGCCAGATGTCCTCGATGTCGGCTGGATCTTTGCCGATGAGGAACGGCCTCAGGTAATCGTTGACAGCCGCAACTACGGCTGTGGGCCGCTGTGTAAAAGTGGCGCATCCGACGCCGTATAGGTCTGGTTCATTAGTTTCGACCTTGACGATGACAAGACGAATATTGTCAGGTTCGGTCAGTATCACTCGGACATCACGTATTTCAAGGTTGCTCATGTTGGGAACCTCTCGGAAATTGAGAATCTTGGTGTATCAGCCGGCGAGACGTTATGTTATTTTGGATCGAAAATCAAATAGAAGACAAGCGGATTTTGTAGCCAATTTCGTACTT
>JASLRP010000025.1 GCA_030743915.1 SAR202 cluster bacterium
AGTCGAGCTAACCAGGAGGGAGAAAGAATTGGTCAGAGACTCGGAGCTTTCACAACCACAGTTCCAGACGACCCACGAGAAGAACGTCGAGATTCCCATGCGAGATGGAACGACGCTCCGAGCCAACATCACGCGGCCCGATGCCGAAGGCCAGTTCCCTGTGCTGCTGGAACGCACCCCTTACAACAAAGAAGCCGGCTCAGAGAACATAGTCGGGTCACCTGAATATTACGCCTCGCGAGGCTACATCGTGGTCATCCAGGATGTGCGGGGGCGGTTCGCCTCGGCCGGCGAGTTCTACCCTTTCCGGGACGATGGCGCGGGAGTCAACCGCGACGGCTATGACACCGTGGAATGGCTGGCGGCACAGCCGTGGTGCAACGGCAAGATCGGGACCATCGGAGGCTCCTACTCCGGCGCGACCCAGTATCGAAACGCCCTCAGTCGTCCGCCCCACTTGGCTGCTATGTTCATTCGCGAGTCCTCGGCAGACTACTATCACGAATGGGTGTATAGAGGCGGCGCATTCGAACTCGGGTTCAACATGGGTTGGGCGCGATCCAACACGCTTTCGAATCTTTCACACCTGGCGGAAGGCGACGACATAGAACGTCACCGGGAGATTCTGGAAGGGGTCAATGCCGCTGCGGACGATTGGCATGGCCGCCTGCCCATCTACCCAACTCCTTACATGACAGGCCTCAGCGACTGGTACAACGAATGGCTGGACAATCCCACAGACGGCTCTTACTGGTGGCAGTTCAGCGTCGAGAAGTTCCACGATCAGATTCAGACTCCGATATACCACCTGGGCGGCTGGTTCGACATTTTCCTCAACGGGACGCTGAAGAACTACATGGGCATCAAAAAGCGCGCCAGGACGGACAAAGCGCGCCAGAGCCAGAAGCTGATCGTCGGTCCGTGGGTTCACGGCCCGGCCAATATCGACAATCAGTTCGCAGGCGAGTTCGACTACGGAACCGACGCCGCCTTGAACATGAACGACTTGCGGCTCCCCTGGTTCGATCATTGGCTCAAAGACGCAGACTCCGGAATCATGGACGAGCCGCCGGTGCGAATCTTCGTCATGGGCCGGAACGAGTGGACGGATCGCGAAGACTGGCCCATCCCAGGCACTCAGTACGCCAATTTCTACCTGCACGGGGGAAACAGCGGGTCTGCCAACTCGCTGAACGACGGGACTCTTTCCACGAAGCCTCCCCAGGGAGCCGAGGACCCTGACAGCTACACCTACGATCCGTCTGACCCGACGCCATCCAAAGGCGGCAACACGCTGACCATACCCAACGGAGCTTTCGACCAACGTGATGTCGAGGAACGATGCCTGACATTCACCTCTGAACCTCTCACCGAAGAGATTGAGGCCACGGGTCATGTCAAAGCCGTGCTGTATTCCGCTTCATCAGCGCCAGACACTGACTGGGTTGTGCGCGTCACCGACGTTCATCCCGACGGCTACTCCCGCCCGGTGGCGGACGGCATATTGCGAGCAAGATATCGTGACTCGTTCGAGAATCCGACCCTTCTGTCACCCGGTCAAATCTATAAATACGACATCGACCTGTGGGCCACCAGCAACGCGTTCCTGCCGGGGCACTGCATTCGGGTAACGATCACAAGCTCGTGCTTCCCGCGCTTCGACCGCAACCTGAACACCGGCGGCCCGATTCACAAAGAGGCCACGGGCCAGGTCGCCATCAACACGATATTCCACGACGAACTGAGGCCCTCGCATGTGGTACTGCCTGTGTTGTGAATCTAGCTTGACTGAACTGGAGACGCTTGTCGCATCGTTCCTGAACGAATGAATTCGTGTGATACGATAAAATGGAATGAGCCTTGAATTTTGACAACGCGTTACCATGAGGCAGTATCCTGAGAAGATCAAATACGACTACGCTGGTTTTTCTGGGAACTTGCCTCGCATTCGCCGAAACTGCCCTGGGGATAATCGTCAGGACAACGGATGCCAACGCCACATTGGTAGCGGGATTTGTTCTTGCTGCTCTCGGCATGGTATTGACCGCTTTGGTAGCGATGTATTGGAAAGACCCAGCGTTTTTGACGCTCAGTGGTGAACAAGCTCTGGACCTGCGGAAATTCGAAGCGTTGTCTGGAAATCTACCACCAGAGATTGCCATGACATTCCTTCGCGAAGGAGCTTCTACTTACGCACATGTAGGCCAAGAGCTTGTTAGTGGCGAAATTCGAGACGAGGTCGAAGAAGATCGGGAAGCTGTCGAATCAGAATTGATAGATCTTTTGCGAACACAATCAGCTAGCGAGGAGAGTGATGACAACTTATCTCAAGAGTCTTGAATGGCGTGATCGGGTTAATGACTTCGACGAAACCGAACTTCGCGTCCTGATTGCTCTATCTCACAAGGATTTTCCGTGGCGCTCAATAGACGGGTTAAGAGGCGCCGTCAAATTATCGGAGAGCGAACTCGGCGTCGCGCTGAAGAACCTCGTGGAACGCAGCGTGGTTAGAACGACCGCGAGCAAAAACATTACGCAAGCGCTATTCGGTCTGGCCGAACGAGTCGATCCTGAAATCGAAGTCAAGTCAGCAATCCGGAAATTTAAGTCCTAATACGTCGTGTCCTCCTCGAAGGGGTACAGCGGGGTGCGTCGATGGTGATACTCGAAGAACGAGAGATCCGAGGTCGTCACTCCGGGAGTGTTGACCAGGATGATTCGAGACGCGATAGGCTCGTAGGCGGGCCTCGGCGACACTACTCCTTTCGCCACCACGACCTTGTAACGCTCCGGAACGATCCCTGACGAGTACATCTGCTCCCTGGTCGTGTTCATTGATCGCTTGCTGGTCAGCAGTATCGTGTGTTCATCCTCAGTTTCCAACACCACTGAGGTTCCGCCATCGAAATACCGAAACCCGCCGTGAGTTGGAGTCGGGTCCTCGTACAGGCCATCGGTGATGACTCGAACTTTGCCAGTAACCTCCACAGGCGAACCGTGCATATCGTCGGTTTTTCCTCCAACCTCCAACGTCACCTGTGAGCCTATGCCTGACTCGACGCACACTGACACTGCCTCCGGATCATACAGAGACTGCAAAAAACTCCTCACGCCCAGCCGCTTGGCCGCCTCCAGAAGTATCGTCGAATCGGCAGAGCTTCCGCCGCCGATATTGTCCCCGACATCCATCAGCACCACCGGGCCGGATTCTTCGGCCACGGCCATCTGCAAAGCTTCGTCCGCCGAAGGGGTGTCAACGACGAACTGCTCTCGCATATCCCACGCACGGCCCGCCATCCACCGAGCGGCCTCCCGCGCCGCAGTCTCGTCTCCGTCCGATACCGCCAGGAAGGCCATGCCCATCTCCTCCACATCCGAGTATGGATAGCCTTCAGCAACGCTGGCGGTAAGTATCTCTGGACGCTGAATGGCGTCCTCGCAATCTCGGATGACACTGGCCATCGGCTCCTCGCCGGTGAATTGCTTGACGATGTTGATTACCACAGGCGGCATCTCCAACGCCTGCACGGGCCGAATTTCGCCTCGGATTGTCCGAATAATCAACTCGGCGCACTCCAGGGCGCGAGGTCGTGCGTCCAGGTGGGGATTGGAGCGATAGAACGTCGCCACCGTCGTGTTCTGGATCATCTTCTGAGTAACATTGGCGTGCAGGTCAAGCGTCATTCCCACCGGAACGTCCGGGCCGACCAGTTCTCGGACCCGTCGCGTGATCTCGCCATCAGCGTCCGGGTACTCCTCGGACACAGCGGCTCCATGCAGTGACAGCAGAACGCCATCCCACGGGCCGTTGTCTTTAAGCCTATCCAACAACTCGCCCACAATCCGGTCGAAGGCGTCTTTGGTTATCGTCCCGATAGGCCCTGTGTTGGCGAAAGTGAGGGGGATAACATCGACCTCGAACCGGCTCGATGCCTCAAGAAAACCGGCGTTCGTGGATTGAGACTCGGCATACTGGCTGACGATCTCATCGTCTCGATAGACATCGAAGCGATCATACGTCGCCGGCACGCGAGAGAAGGTATTGGTTTCGTGGGTCATTCCCAGCAGGGCTAGGCGCATTTCATTCTCCTCAGTTACTGTGATCGGTGTGGCCAGAGTATATAATTGAATCCGCCAAAACGCATACATGATCTCTCTGCAAGGAATTGGAATTGAAAATCACCGATATTCAGATTGAAGTCGTCCGACGAGCGCTGCCCGACACGGGACTGGACTCAGACCTGGGCCGGTTCTCCGGCGAGGTCGAGCAGGGCGTGCTCAGGATATTCACCGATGAGGGCATTGAAGGCAACTGTTTTGTCGGCGCCTTTCGAGGCGGAGGCCATGGTCAGTTCGGCGCCATTCTCAACGTGCTGAAACCAGAACTTGTGGGCCGCGACCCGGCAGAGCGCGAGTGGCTGTGGAGCCGTTTGCCGATCCTCAGCGGCCGCCGCGGTTTGTCGATGAACGCCTGGGCGCCCGTTGACGTGGCGCTGTGGGACATCGCTGGCAAAGCGGCTGGAGCTCCAGTGCATAAGCTCCTGGGCACTCAACGCTACGAGACCGAGATATACGGCACGTATCCGCCCCGCCACATTACGCCCGAGGGATACGTCCGAGAAGCCGAGACGTTCCGAGACGCAGGATTCCGAGCCTACAAAATACACCCCGGCGTCATGGCCACGCCGGACGTTGTCAACATGGTGGGCGCCGTGCGGGACAATGTCGGCGACGGCATGGAGCTCATGTTGGACCCCAACAACGGCTACTCCTTCCGCAAGGCGTACGACATAGGCAGAGCTCTGGACGACCAGGGTTTCTACTGGTACGAGGACCCCGTGCCCTACTATGATGTTGACGCCATTTCCCAATTGACCCAGCGTCTGGCGACGCCCCTGTGCATGAGCGACAAACCCGAGTTGCAGTTCTACGAAGCGGCCCGCGCAGTCCGCCTCCAGTCTTCCAGGTTGGTCCGAGGCACCGCCGCCAAATTGGGTATCACCGGACTCAAGAAGCTGTGCTCGATGGCCGAGGGGTTCGGCATGAATTGCGAGATCGGCACCGCCGGAAATTCCCTGCTGAACGCCGCCAACCTGCACGTGATATTCTCGGTCAGCAACTGCGCATACTACGAGTACTGGATGCCCGTCGAAGCCCATCAATTCGGCCTCGTGGAGGACATCAAGCTGAACGAGCGTCAAGTCATCGAGGCGCCGGCCGCGCCGGGCATCGGCTACGAACTCGACTGGGACTGGATAGACTCCCACAAAATCGCCACTCTGGAATAAAAAACTCACCTCGAAATCCAGGAGAAATACAAGACATGCACCTCGGAACACAATTTGCCCCCCGATCCGATGACGACTTGAGAGTGTTCGCCCAATTGGGCATCGAGCACATCTGCGGCTATCCTCCCGGAACCCAGAAGAACTGGACGGCCGAGAATCTCACCCGATATCGGGAGCACGTCGAGTCATTCGGTATCTCGGTGGACGTCATACCATTGCCGCTGTCCTCCCACGAAATCTCCAGGGCCGAGAACCCCAACATCATGCTGGGCAAAAGCCCTGAGAGAGACCGCGAGATCGAGGACATTTGCAACATCATCAGGGCCTGTGCCGAGGCTGGAATTCCAGCCGTCAAGTACAACCTGACTCTGCTGGGCGTCGTCAGCACCGAACGCCAGACCTGGAGAGGCGGGGCCTCCAGCCGCGCATTCAACTACGACACCGCTGCGCAGGATAAGACGTTGCCCATCGCCGGTGAGGTGGACGCCGACACAATGTGGGAGCGGATAGACTACTTCATTCAGAGAGTCGTCCCAGTGGCCGACGAGAACAAAGTCCGCTTGGCCTGCCATCC
>JASLRP010000026.1 GCA_030743915.1 SAR202 cluster bacterium
GGCCAAAAGCTTGCGTAATTGCTCCTTTTCGTCCTGAGATAGCTTGACTATGTACTTCTTTTTCATCCCTACCTCCACTTATTGGACGTAGGTTAGCTAATTTTCACAATACCATCAATCTAGCTATGACAGAGCACTAGAATATCAGTCCATCTAATAGCTGATGCATCTCAAGCGCGATGATCTGCGCCAATTCAGTGACTTTCCAGGAACAGATATCACCCGCCCGATATGTCGCCCATCTTGTTGGTATTCCCTCTGTGTCCTGATGAGGTCAGTGCATATTCCTTGTCTAGAAACACTGTATGACCTACACTAACTCAATATGTGACTTTCAGTGTTTCACAAGCCACAGGCGGACCCGCGTTCAACTGGCTGACATCGGGGGAGAACCAAATGACAATCGGCAACGTTTTTGGCTGGCGACCGCAACGAAATCCCACTTCTATTCCCCCTGATGCCCACTTGGCCGAAATGGAAGCTGAGATTGCCAGAATCACCAACGAAGATGAACGAACTCGGCTCGAGAATCTCAGAAAAAACGCCCTTGAGATGGACGAAGACGAATCTCGCAACCATGTCGCAAATTATATTCGAAGGGAAGTTTCCGGAATTGCCGGTCCCAGGCAGATATGGCTCCCATTTGCTGGGACCATAGTTCTCGCAACGTTGATCGTCGTTCTGCTGTTCATGGAAACGGTCAACATATTTGTTCCATTCGGGCTGAATGATGAAGTGTTCAAGTGGGTCGTAATCGCCGGAGCCGCCGGTGGCGTCGTCAAAGTGTTGCGAACTTCCCTTCAGACTGCGCACCGCGCCCGCACCAACAGCGGACTGTTTGTGACAGGCGTAATTCACCCGATGATAGGCGTCATGTTTGCTTTCGTGGTTGTCGCGGCTTTCCAATCCGGATTCATCGGAATGCCGTCAGCTCAGGTTGCAACATCGACACCAACAGACCTCTCGGATTTCTGGACCCCAGATGATAGTTTCTTGATCTTGGCGGCATTCGTTGCCGGATTCACCGAAGATTTTGTGACAGGCATCATAAATCGAGTGGCGAACAAGTAAATCCGCACGCCAATCTGGAACAGACTGCGCCCGCCTTTCGGGTCAGGAGTTCTCAACGAAAACGACCTTGGCCAGCCGATGGATATGATACAATAATATAGTTGCGAATCAGACAACAAAGGTATCGTTTGCGCCCGAATTGATGGGGGGACGCGCTCGACAGCCGGGAGAGAATCTGCCATCGTTACGCCAGCGGCACGCAGCGCCATCTCCGAAACCGTCCTGAATAGACTGCTCGCAAGAGAGGAAACTCTCTCGCCCCACGCCGCCAGATCCGGTTCCAGCGAGGGCCGCGAGACTCCGGAGCCTCCCTCGCCCATCCGCACCGAGTTCCAACGAGACCGGGACCGCATCCTCCACACCAAGGCATTCCGACGCCTGAAACACAAGACTCAGGTGTTCATCGCGCCCCAGGGCGACCATTTCGTGACCAGGCTCACCCACACCCTTGAGGTCGCCCAGATTGCCCGCACCATCGCCCGAGCTCTGAACCTCAACGAAGACCTCACCGAGGCTATTGCGATGGGCCACGATCTCGGCCACACCCCATTTGGGCACATCGGCGAGGACGAGATCGGCTCTCTGCACCCCGGAGGTTTCAGGCACAACCACCAGAGCCTGCGCATCGTTGAGCAATTGGAAAAAGAAGGCCAGGGCCTGAATCTCACATGGGAAGTGCGCCAGGGAATCCTGATGCACTCCAAACCACGAGGCGATTTCCTCCGAGGCGACCTGGTGGAAGGGCTGACCCTCGAAGGCCAGATATGCCGAATCTCCGACGCCGTCGCCTACCTGAACCACGACCTGATGGACGCATTCCGGGCCGGGGTCTTGCAGGACAGCCAACTGCCCCTCGGCGTGTTCAGCGTGCTGGGCGAACGCCACTCGAAACGGGTTGACACCATGGTCACCGACATCATCGAGCACTCCTGGGCCGCCACCGGAATCGGCAACGGCGCCTCCCCTCCCATGATCACGATGGGCGAGACGGCTCGCAGCGCATTCAACACTCTGCGTGAATTTATGTTCCAAAGGGTTTATATACCTGAAGACAGGGGCGTCCAGGGGCGGGCCGCCAGGAAGATCGTGAGACTTCTTTACAAGCACTTCGACGCGAATCGGGACGAAATCCCCTCGGAATACAACGCCCGCAGCAAGTCCGAGGACGCCGCCGCCGTCGATTTCATTTCAGGCATGACCGATCACTATGCCATGAGGACCGCCGAGGCCATCAGGCCCGGCATCACCGCTCCATTTTCCGAACAGAGGTTTAATCTGTGACACTCCCAGACAGAATGCGAATCCGCACCGTCGGCAACCAGATCAGGCTCATCAAAGAACACCTGGAGGCCATGCAAAGAGACGCCCACGGTCTGGAGTACCCGAGATGGAAGTCCGAAGTTGACGAAATCTGGAAACGTATCTTCACCGAGATCAACCACATGAAGCCAGACTCCCAGCGCCACGCGCTTGACTCCATCAAAGAGCTTTGGACGACCTATATTACCCACTACAACGTGGGACTCAATTGAGTATAGTGTCCTTGTCCCACCGGAGCGACGACTTCGATAATTCGTGACTCAGGAATAATTATTGAACCACAACGAAGACCCGACCGAACATCTGGAGCGTGAACCTCGCCTCCAACAGGCCCGAGAGGCAGCGCTTATGGCTCATGGAGTGGTCATAAAACTCAAGGAGATGGGACTGCCCGAAGACCTGGACAGCGAACTCGCCCAGCTTTGCACAGACCTGGGCGACCTCTGGAGCGCCCAGAAAACAATGGCCGAACAGTTCGAGTCATTCATCGACGCGGACAGAGAGTGGACCAGGGTCGGTGACCAACTGGTCGACCTGCGGGCCAGCATCGACCACATGGCCTGGCATATGAAGAACGTTCGGCGTCCGATGACATCAATCACCCGATTCGCCTACTCCCAGGAAAAGACGGAGCAAGAGGCATAGATTGTCCGTAATTGACCACATAAAAGCGCGACTGGACATCGTCGATGTGGTGTCGCCCTACGTCGCTCTCCAGAAATCTGGACGCGGCTTCAAGGCCAACTGCCCGTTCCACAACGAACGAACGCCCTCATTCGTCGTAAACCCCGACCATCAGAGCTGGCGATGCTTCGGCGCTTGCGCCGAAGGCGGCGGAGCCTTCGACTTCGTGATGAAAGCCGAAAACATGGATTTCGGCCAGGCCCTGCATCTGCTGGCCCAGCGCACAGGCGTCCAGCTTGAAAAACGAGGCGACCCCGAAAAATCGGACATCCTCCACAGCATAAATCGGGCCGCGGCCAACTTCTATCAGGAAACGCTGAAAACCGAAGAGGGCAGACAGGCGCGAGGTTACATCGATAGCCGCAAGTTGAACGATTCATCGGTGAACAAGTTTATGCTTGGGTACAGCCCTGCGTCCGGCGACGGTCTGACATCCCACTTGAAATTACATGACTTCAAGGTCGAGCAGGCCATCGAAGCGGGCCTTGTCCGGCAGGATGAAGAGAGCGGACGAACCTACGACTTCTTCCGGGGCAGGCTGATGTTCCCCATATTCGATAGGCGAGGAAACGTCGTCGGTTTCGGAGGTCGGGCGTTGGACGACTCCAACCCCAAGTACATAAATACCTCCGCTACGTCCATATTCGACAAGCGCAACACGCTCTACGCCCTCAACTTCGCCCTCGACGATATCCGAGGCCAGCGCACCGCCGTGGTCGTCGAGGGCTATATGGACGCCATCGCCGCGCACGAGCACGGGTACACCAACGTCGTGGCCTCAATGGGCACCGCCCTGACCGAGGAGCAGGTGGCCCAGCTTAGAACTCTCGCCGACAAATTCATCCTCGCCCTGGACCCGGACACAGCCGGTCAGGAGGCAACCCTGCGCAGTCTGGAATCCTCATGGCGAGTGATCCAGAGTAACGCGGTCCAACAGCGCCAACGCTCCCAGAGCGCACTGAGCCAGTGGAAAACGACAGACCTGAGAGTCGCGGCCTTGCCTGAAGGTCTGGACCCCGACGCCCTTATCCGCAAAGACGCCTCCCAATGGGAGGAGATAGTGGCCGGCGCGGCCCCGCTGCTGGAATTCCTGATACCCAACGTCGCGGCCCGATTCGACCTCACTGTTCCCCACGGCAAGAGCCAGGTCGTGGACGTGATCTGGCCGCTCATAGCCGCCCTAGACCGTCTGGACAGGGAACAGCACGCCCAGGCGCTGGCAGACGCCATCGGAGTCAGTCTCGAAGCCCTGAGGGCCAGCGTGGGGAACCAGCGGGCTTCCAGAAGGCAGTCTCGCCGCGCCGCCGAGTACGAGCCGCCCCCAGAGGTAACCGAATCCGCTCTCGCCGAGTCCTTCGCAGACCCGATTGAGGAGTACATTCTGGCCCTCCTGCTCGACAAACCAGACCTGAAAGAGTTCGCAGAGAACTTCGATTCGCAGTATTTTCACAGCGTAGAGAACCGAGAAGTGTTTACGAATTGGATGTCCTGCTCTAAAATAGAAGAACTATGGGACTCCGTGGACGAGTCTTTGCATCCACATTTGACCCACCTTACGGGCATCAGCCTGATGTCGATGGAACTGAATGAAACCGAACGTGCCCTGGCTCAGATGCTTGGTCGCTTGCAGAATCGGTTCCACAAAATAGATCAACAGAACATACTGATCAGCGGCCCATCCGGGGAACCACCGCCGAGAGAATTGGGGGAGCGTATATCAGAAATAAACGCCAACATACGCGAGTCTGAGCCCACGGGAGTGCGGCGCCAGTAATTCAGCCGCATTGCGACGTCCAGATATAATCATCCGCGAGAGCTAGCCGATCCAAAATCTACTAAATACTGCGGGGTTGAGTATATGAACAGAAGCATCGATGCCGACGGCACCAGCGACCTGATCCGAGGTTTTATGAACGAGACCTCATCCACAGCCGATCTCATTCGAACAACGCGTTCGAGGGAGGACGGCTTTAATAATCAGGAGGAGGAGCAGAACGCCGAAGAGCGCCGCACTGCTAACCTTACCCGAAATAACGGGTACAAGGACCCGGATGCCGCCGATCTCGAAGAGGAAGAGGACGACCTCGAAAAGTCAAAGAAGAAGGCCATAGCTGCCAACGGCGCCGAACAGGACCTCAGCAGCGCCGAAATGATTGAGGACCCGGTCCGCATGTACCTGCGCGAGATCGGCAGAGTCAATCTTCTCAAAGCTGCTGAAGAACGAATCCTGGCCCGCCAGTTCGAGCAGGGCAGATACATCGCTCAAATGGAGAAGTCTCTCTCCTCACCGGAAGGCCGGGCGCCCAGATCCTGGCTCATCGTCGCTTCGTTCCTCCAGCACATCGCCGACCTCGAAGAATTGGCATTCGCGGTGGCCCGATACAAAAATGTTGACTACGACGGCACATTGCAGCAACTCATCGAGTCGCAGGAAATGCGCGAATCTCTGGACGGCGAGCTGCCCGAAGAGATGCTTCTTTTCCTTGCCGACACCCTCAACGCCGAGCCAGAGTCCGTAAAGGCCGACGTTCAGATTCTTTCCCTGGACAGCCGACTTCTGCCCAATCAGGTCTTGGAAGCCATGGGCTGTCAACCACTGCTCTCTGAGATTTACTCAATACTGGAAAAGCCCGATTTCTCCAGTTGCATGGAATCCTACGAGCTGATCTTCCATCGCCACATGGACAGGATGACAGACCTCGGCGATCGCGCCCAGCGCCACCTGGCCGAGGCAAACCTCAGGCTCGTTGTCAGCGTCGCCAAAAAGTACATCGGGCGCGGCCTGTCCCTGCTGGACCTCATCCAGGAAGGCAACATTGGCCTGATCCGAGCCGTCGAAAAAGTTCGACTACCGCAAAGGCTACAAGTTCTCCACTTACGCGACGTGGTGGATCAGGCAGGCCATCACCAGAGCCATCGCCGACCAGGCCCGCACGATTCGCATCCCCGTGCACATGGTCGAGACCATCAACAAGCTGCTTCGGGTCACCCGCCGCCTAGTACAGGAGTACGGCAGAGAGCCCACCAGCGAAGAGATCGGCCTGGGCATGGAAATCCCGCCGGAGAAGGTCCGCGAGATTCTGAAAATCTCCCAGGAACCCGTCTCCCTTGAAACTCCCATCGGCGAAGAGGAAGACAGCCACCTTGGCGACTTCATCGAGGACGCAACGGCGCTGGCCCCCGCGGAGGCCGCATCATACCAACTGCTCAAAGAGCAAGTGGACGATGTGCTGTTCACCCTCAGCGAGCGTGAAGCTCAGGTGCTTCAGCTTCGCTTCGGCCTTGAAGACGGGCGCGCCCGAACCCTGGAAGAGGTGGGCCGAGACTTCGGCGTCACCAGAGAGCGCATTCGCCAGATAGAGGCCAAAGCCCTGCGCAAACTGCGGCATCCCAGCCGTTCAAAGAAACTCAGGGACTTCCTCGAATAGCTCGCCGCGTTCTCGCAAAACAGTGAATCAGTAGAATTGCTCAGTCCTGTCGTGAATAATACTCATGACAGGACTGAGCCTTTTCAGAGACCAAAATGACCTCTCCACAGACAATCGACAGGCAGCCATCACCAGAGCCAAACGCCAGACCCAAGGTCGCAGTCGTCAAAACCACTCCCCAGACGGTGCTGGCCGATACCAAACGGGCAATGGAACTGGCCAATTACACGTCCGCACTGCCCTCTGACCTGGAAACTCTGCTCAAGATCAACATCTCCTGGCAGCACTACTACCCCGCCTGCTCAACAACACCCTGGCAACTGGATGGCGTTATCAGCGCTTTGAAAGATGCTGGATACGAAAAACTCATCCCCACCCACAACGGCACGGTGGTCGTCGATCCCCACGAGGGCGCAGTCAGCAACAAGCATCAGATCGTGGAGAGCAAGCACAACCTCAACCCCACATTTCTTGAAGACGTTCCCTGGATCGAGTACAAGCCAAAATCGCCCATGATGGTGTTGGACAAAGTGTACCCCAACGGCATCAAAATTCCCGAGATGCTGATGGGCAAGAACATCGTCCACCTGCCCACCGTCAAAACCCACGTATTCACAACCATGACAGGCGCCATGAAGAACGCCTTCGGCGGCTTGCTGAACTACCAGCGTCACTGGACTCACTCGGTAATTCACGAAACGCTGGTGGATTTGCTAAGGATACAGAAAGAGATTCATCCTGGAATCTTCGCGGTCACCGATGGGACCTTCGCGGGTGACGGCCCAGGGCCCCGAGCCATGCGGTGGCACATCAAGAACGTGATGCTGGCAAGCTCCGATCAGGTGGCCATAGACGCGGTAGCGGCCAAGATAATGGGCTACGATCCGATGTCCATCAAGTTCATACGGCTGGCCCACGAGGCAGGTCTCGGATGTGCAGACCTCGACCAGATCGAAGTGGTGGGGGAAGACATCTCAGAGATGAACTGGCGATTCAAATCGGCTGAAAACACCTTCGCAAGTCGCGGACAGAAGCTGATCTACTGGGGGCCGCTGAAACCTCTGGAGAACATGCTGCTCAGGTCGCCAATAACGCCGTGGGCGTTCCTGGCATCCAATCTCTACCACAATGAGTACTGGCTCAGATTCATCGGACGCAAAAGGGTGCGGCAGGCGATGGCCACCGAGTGGGGAAAGCTGTTCCAGTCCTACTGACCGGCAGGGCTTACAACAGCGACTGAATCAGCCTCTCCATCTTAGGAGAAGGCGGAACACCGAGTTCGCTCTGCATCATATCGCGGTAAGTCCGGTACCGATGCTCCGCCGCGCCGATGTTGCCCATCTCAGCGTGAGCGGCCAGCGCCATACTCAAAGCGTCCTCGTTATACGGATCGACGCTCAGAATCTTGTCAGAGATACTTGCCACACGATCATGATTTTCCAGGGCCTCATGGTGGTGGGCCAGCATGCTGGCAGAGTCCATGAACCACCGAGACAACATCGCTCGTTCTTCCAGGCACCATTCCGAGTAGCACTCGGGCAGGAAATCGCCTGAGTACAGATTCACGGCCTGTTCGATATACCTGGGTTTGAGAGCCGCATCCTCGGACAGGCGATCCGCCGCTCTCAGCAGCTCACCGAACCTCTTCACGTCGAAATCAAAGTCCGATTGAGGGTCAAGCCTGTACTTGCCATCCTCATAGACAATCCAGTCCTGGCTCAGCGCTCGACGCGCCCGGAACAGGTTGGATTTCAGTCCGCTCTCAGCTTTGGCCACATCATCCTCAGGCCAAAGGGCCGCGATAATCTCATCTTTGGTCAGCGGCCTGCCGTGGTATGCCAGAAGGAAGAAAAGCTCCTTGGCTCGCTTTGAACGCCAGTCTTTGCCTTGAATCTCTTTGCCATTCACCTCAACAGCCGCGCGACCGAACCCGGTCACGCTGACCTTGTCCTGATAATCAGGAAGTTCGGTGTGGGTGAATTGTTTGTCCTGTTCGGCCTGTCCGATCTCCGAGAACACATGATCAACCTGGGCGCACAGATTCTCTGAGATAAGGTCTAGTCCGGGGAGGTCTTTGACCATCTCGCGCAACTGGGGCGTGCGAGTGATGTCTGAGACTAGGAAATACGGGTCGCGGCCCTCAACGCCGAGAATCTCAACCATGCGTTCCAGTTCTTCATGCATCAGTTCGATGTCGCCCTGACTTTTGAGGACGTGTGACTTGTACAGTCGCGCTCGGCACTCATCGAGGTCTGCCGACTCTCCGTCAAAGTGCGCCAGAGCGTCGTCCAGGTTACCCAACGCTCGTTCGATCTCGTCAGATTTGAGGTCAATGATGGCCCGGCTGACCATGGTCACGCCATGCTGCCAGGAAGAATCTGCTTCCTGAGCCAGAATCGTGCCTTCATCGAGTTGGAGACGCGCCCACCTGATCTGTCCAGAATCAGCGGCGCAACGGGCGAGGCCATCCAGGGCGAACGCCTGAATCCGCCTTTCGTCGCATTTTTTGCCCAGCCGATTCCCTTGGGTGTACGCTATCACCGCCTTGTCGTACTGCCGATATGCGGCGTACACGTCTCCCAGCGTCACCTGTGCATAGGCCTCCTCGCGTATGAGGTTAAGCCTCTTTGACTCGCTGATCGAATTTTCCAGGACCTCAATTGCTTCTGGGAACTGGGCCAGCAGGAAGTATGCATATCCCAGATTATTCATAGCGATAATTCTGCCCAGGTCGTCGCCAAGCCGCTCATTGGTTTGCGCTGCCCGTTCAAACTGGACCTTGGCAAATCTGGAATTGCCATTATCCGCCATCAGAGTCCCGAGGTCGCTGCGTATCTTGGCAGACATTCGTTCGAGTTCAAAATTGCTGGCGCAGAACTCTAAACCAAGCTCAAGAGACGCTTTGGCGTCTGTGAATTGTCTGCTGATCGCGTATGAGATTCCCAGAGCGTGGTGAGCTTGAGCAACCACCGTGGGATCAGAGTCCTGCGATTCCATGAGCCGTTGGGCCTGGAGTATCAGCCCCTGCGCCTCTTTGGTCTCGCTCTGGTGCAGCTTGATGTTCGATTGCTCCAACAACACCCACGGCATATGCCCAGCGAAATCTTCTCGCCCTTTTTGACTGGCAACTTCATCCAACAGTTGAGACGCGTATACCAGGTCTCCCGCCTCTGTGGCGGCATGGGCGCGTCGTATGGCTAGCTCAGGAACCGATGTAATAACAGGTTTTGGCAAAAGGTCAACAACAGACGCCAGCTTCTTCCAATGCTTTTCAGCCGCCATCTCTTCGGACACAACGACCAGCAAATCAGCGGCGGGCATATACGCGCCCACATCGCTGTAAACGTCCAGCGCTTCCTCCCAGTACCCGCGTTCCCGCAATTGATCACCGGCCCGGGAGCCAAGCTCTTTCAGCGAGTCCTGCTCGCGATCATGCAGCTTGGTCCGAGTGAGTTGACGCAACAGGGAATGATAGGCGTAGGCTGTAACTTCGTCCGGCGCGGCAACTTCAATCGCAAGATTCTGCCGAGCCAATTCTTTCAGTTTCTCTAGGGAGTTATCAATTCCCATGAGGGCGTCGCACGCATTGGGAATCAGTATTGGGAATATGCTGGTGGTGATCAAGAAGCCCTGGAGCTCGTGCGATTGCCGCTCCAACATCTCTTCGGCAAGATATTCTGAGAACAACTCGCCGCCGGCGTTACGCTCAGGGCGAATCTCCGAACCCTGCATTGCCATGATCATGGCGCCCGGCCATCCGGCGCACTGTTCGTTAATGGCCTGCGCTCTTTCGTCTGAAACGGCGGTGTCCGAAATCTGGTTCAGCAAATCGCGGGACTCTTCCGCGTTAAATTTCAGGTCATCCTGAGTCAGCATGAAGGCTTCGCGGTTGACCATCATGCGCCGGAAGTTGCGAAGTTTGGGATCGCTTCTGGATGAGATTATCAGGTGGCAGTTCTCTGGCAGGTCAGGAATCACCGTGTCGAGAAAGTCGATTACCGGCTGGGAGTCCTCCACTTCATGGAAGTCCTCAATCACCAGGGCGAAATAGTCTGGAACGCTGGTTTCGAGTTCCTGGATAAACGTCGCGGCAAGGCACTGGGGATTGGTCCCCTTGAAATCGGCAGATTCAAACCGAGCGCCCATTTGATGGCCCAGGCTCTCGAACTCGTTCACCAACGATCTCATCAGATCTTCGATAAAGATATTCAGATTGTTGTGCCAGGAGTTGAGTGAGACCCAGCAGGTGGGAAACTCCACTTCATCCGCGAACTGGGCCAGCAGGGTCGATTTCCCGTAACCCGGGCCTGCGGTTACCAGAACCACCTTACTGTCAACGTGTTTATGCAGCGAGTCCAGTAGAACTCGCCGCTCGACCATGGCCACCGGAAGGCGGGGCGCTTGGAACTTCGGTGATGAAGTTGAAACAGTCGAGACCACCATATCTTTGCCCTCTCCAATCACGCTTCGCGAAGGGGTATCCGATGTCTCTTCCTCTGGGCGTCAACCCACGCTCAAAGGCTGTATTAATAGCATACCATGATATCAAATATTTAATCCGATGCTAACCCTCCGATAAGGTAACGGTTAGTTAACCCAGATTTATGTATGATAGGCGATAATCCTCAGGTCAGCAAAATCGTAGCGACTGAGGGAGGTTGGACAACGCCGTTTTACGACGTCCACAATCATTCATGGACGCATCATACCCGCCAGACCTTAAGAAAACTTACGAGATGTTGTGTGGAATTCGTTTGGTTTGTCGCAGGCGCAGATCCCTGCGCTTCGCGCATTGGGTCTGAAAGGCTGGCTCTTAAGGCCGTTCGATCAGCGTGACGTTGGTCTCAGCATACCGATTCTCACGAAGATATTCGATCTGGATGGTGTCGCCAGCAGAATAGCTCCACAAAAGAGTGAGGAACTTGGCCATGTCAGGAGTGGGAATGCCATCCAACTTTGTTATGACGTCACCAACTCCAAGCCCGGCCGAAGCCGCGGGCCCTCCTCGCCCCAATCTGGTCACGACGACGCCCTCGGTGACATTGTAGTTGAACCGGTTCGCAATCGCCGGAGTCACGTCGTTCCCGCTCAATCCAATCAGCGGTCTCATGACCCGACCGTGTTCGATCAGGCTATCGATGATAGGCACCGCCGAATTGGAACTGATGGCGAAACCGATCCCCTGCGCCTCTTTCAACATAGCCGTGCTGATTCCGATAACTTCGCCTTCGAGATTGACCAGCGGGCCTCCGCTGTTGCCATCGTTGATCGCCGCGTCAGTCTGGAACATATCGTACAGGTCGCCGCGTTCGGTGCGCACCGTGCGACCCTTGGCGCTGATGATGCCCATAGTCACGGTCGGACCGCCCTTGAGCGCCAGAGCGTTTCCAAGGGCCACAACCCAGTCACCTACTTGAGTGCCTTCTGAGTTACCAAAATCAGCAATTACCAGAGGCTCATCCGGCTCGATCTTTATAACCGCCAGGTCTGAGACGATGTCGCCGCCGATGATGGTGGCGTCATATGTCCGGCCATTGGGAAGGTTGACGCGAATGCCGCGAACATCCTGAATCACATGCCAATTGGTCACGACATGGCCCTCTGGACTCAGCACAATGCCCGACCCAGCCCCTTGATCGGTGAAATCGAAGAACAACCCCCTCGACACCGACTCCACGGATATCGAAGCCACTGCGGGATTGACCTTGCTGACCAGATTCGCGATGGAGGGCAGACCGGCCAGACTCTGAACGGCAGGGAGTCCTCCAGCAGGCGTGGCGGGAGCCACAGAAGCGCCGTTGGCAGATGGAAGCGGGGGTGGCTGGACTGCGGGAACAGGCGTGGGCAGCGGCGGAGGGACGACTTCAACGACAGCAGGAGCCGGTTCGGGGGTTGGGGGAGTCGTCGTTGTGCTGCACGCCACCACGAACACGAATGTCGCCAGCACGAGCGCTACGCTCAACAAACCCGTTTTGCTACCCCGCCTCTGGTAATGCCACAACCCTGAGCCTGACACGCGTTAGCCCCGTCCACAACAGTCTGATGCCCCGCACATCGCGCCCCACCTTGGCAGAGAAGCCCTGGTAGCGTGACGTCGCCAGAGCGCCGAATAATAAAATGATAGCCGAGACATATACCCAGGTCAACAAAGCCATCACCGCTCCGACCGACCCGTACACCACGTTGTACACAGGGAACGTCCGAATGTAGAACAGAAAACCCCACTTGGCCCCATCGAACGCCATCGACGCAACCAGCGCCCCCAACCACACATCTCTGATCCTCACCTCAGTATTCGGAATGAACCGGTACAGGACCAGGAACGTCGTGAAGGACAGCACCGGCGACACGACCATCGACACCAATCTGAATATGAAATCGATATCAAAATCAGGCGCCAGGTATCCGGCGGTTTCCTGAATGGAGGATAGGATTGGGGTGACGAACAACAGGATTACCATGAGGAGCCCGGCGCCCAGCACCAAACCGAAGTCTATGAGGCGCTCCTCAAGAAATGGCCTGGGCCTGCGGATACCCCAGGCGTTGTTTATGCCCTTGCGAATGGCGCCGAACGCCGCCGACGAAGCCCACAGCAAACCCAGCACCGAAGCGACTCCGGTGATCGCCCTGGCGCTGGCGACGCCCTGGACCGTCTCGCCGATGAAATCCGTGGATACGGGAATCACCTCGGCGATATCTCTCGCCATTTCGCTTTCCTCAATCTGAGGGTCTATGAAGAACCCCCAGACCGATATTATCGCCAGGACCAACGGGAACAGCGAGAACAATGTGTAGAATGCGATGGCCCCAGCAACATATGGGCAATTCTTGCCCAAAAAATCGTTAACGGCATCCGCGCAGAACAGTATGAACCTTACGAAATACAATCAGACACTCCACGATCCCCCGCCACCAAATTAGTAGTCTTTCGATTCATCGCAAGATACTACTGATTCGCGAACGCCACTGTCAAGCAGTTTCAGGTTGCAGCCCGAGTGTATCGACGCTCATCGGCCTGCTCTGGCACCCCATTCGCTGCGCAATATGGCGTACTGATATTCGTCACCCCATGCGCCCTTGAACCAGATGTTTTGTAAATAATGCGCCTCGCGCCTCATGCCCACACGTTCCATCAGGGCGAACGACGGAGTGTTCAGGCAATCGGTGACTGCGATCAGCCGATGCTTTTCGAGGTCATCGAATACGTACCGAAGCCATCGCAGAACGGCTTCGGTAGCGTATCCGTTGCCCTGATGATCGCGCGAAAGCGTGTATCCCAGTGTTACCTGTCTCGGATCATCTGCCATCGTCAACATACCGAGGTCGCCGATCATCTCCCCGGTCGACTTGATCTCGATGGCGCACTGGAACCACTCACCGGGTGTATTGGGATTCATCGAGTCAACGCCCTCGATAAATCGTTCTGCGTCAGGGCGGGAAAAATCCTCCCAGTCCTGATAGCGAGCCACGTCAGGGTCGGCGCGATACGCCAGGAACGGCTCCAGGTCGGAGTCTCGAAACCTTCGCAAGATCAACCGCTCCGACTCTATCTGATCGAACGCGTAGTCAGGCGTATCCATCCTCGACATTCCCTCGTGCGAGATTGCCCTCAAGCGACACGGACATTATCTACGTCGCGAAAAAATCCCTTAAAATGCCGACAGTCCCGTTCAGGTCTTCCTGATGAAGCATGTGACCAACGCCTGGGAGTTCGCCAAATTGCCCTTTGCCATCGGGTATCGTTTCCACCATCTTCCGGGCTTGGGCCTCGTCCAGCACAGTGCTGATCTCGCCTCGAAGCACCAGAGTCTTGCAGGAAATCTTGGCCACGCAGTCCCACTGGAACGGCCCCTCTTTCAGCGCAGTCCGGCCATTGAGCCATCGCACTTCCGGGTCTGTTTTGGGCACAAGAATGCCGTCCCAATTTGTGCGGTAGGTGTATTTGATCGTGTTCCAGAGTTCTTCATCCGACGCTATCTCGTCGCCCTCGCGATGCCAGTCGAAGGCCATCTGAGGAGAGAAAAAACCCCGGGGTCTCTCTCGTTGACTTCCCTGAAGTCGGGCAGCGGCAGTCTCCCGACCGCTGGGCGAAGGGTCAGGCAGCGGGCCATAATCGCCGAGCACCAGATGATCTACCAGGTCGCCGTAATACGCCCCCAGGGGTATCCCGATCCTCGAACCTTGAGAGTGCCCATAATAATCGAAGGGAAACATCCCCGTCGCCATCGCGAACTGACCCACGTCCGAAGCGTATGATTGAGTCGAGTATCCTTCACGGCTCCAATCGCTGTCGCCGCACCCGCGTCCGTCCAGCGCTATGACGTGCCATTCGTCCGCCATTTCCGGGACCAGCTTGTCGAACATGTGAGCATGCCCGCCGATGCCGTGCATCAGAATCAAGGGCTTCTTCGTCAAGTCACCGCCCCAGTCCAGATAATGGATATCTAGGCCATTCACATTTATCCACTTGTCCTCGGGATACACTCCACTCATTGCACGCTCCTGTCAGGGGCCGTCAGCATCCAGCTTTCAGCCTTCAATATTTCCCACTTTCGAGTTCCACGGCGATATTAGCACATTCATGGTCGTCACGCCTCTGCCAATGAACTCCCAACAAAAGAATGCTTCACAGCATGTCCGCCCGCGCGGCCGCGAACAGGTAAGTCGTGACGTAGCTCCGGTGAGGAGACCAGCGCGTCGAGGCATCCAGAGCGGCCTGCGCTTCCATGCGCGTCCCATCATTCATCAATTGCCCCATGAACCGCTGAAGCGCCAAGTCCCCGTGGGGAAAGCCGTCAGGTCTTCCAAACGCTCGAATCAGCATCCAGTGGGCTGTCCACGGGCC
>JASLRP010000027.1 GCA_030743915.1 SAR202 cluster bacterium
ATATGTCTTGATCGCGCTTATCGCCGTTGGCCTCGCGGGCCTCGTTTTTCGAGTGGTGGCCAGAACCGGACCAGAGCATACTCTCGCCGGGTTGGTTCAAGTGTCAACCGAAGCCAGTGACAGGATAACCATCAGCAACGATGAGTTCGAGGCTGAACTGATCAAGCTGGGGGATGACACGACCGGGTATGCATGGTTTATTGACGACAAACCAGTGTTCACACCCAAGCTAGACCAATTCTGGTTGGCTGTCTCAGACCTTTACAGCGCTCAACTCATCGCTGAGAATCCGAATAGCCAGACTCGAATTGGCGTCGCTGATGGCGAGGGTGTCACAGTTTCGTTCTTCCTCGGGCGACGCTCTCTCCAAGAGCAATTCATCATCGGACAATGGAAGCCGGATGTTCGGTTGTGTTACATCCGACGCGCGGGTCACGATGAAGTGTACGGCGTGCCGTGCCCACAAGGAAATATATTCGACCCCAGGCCCGATGGATGGAAGAACCCCGTGGTTGCGGCCATTCCGCCGGAAGAAGTCGCCGCAATTGAATTCAGTTATCTTGACCAACAATTTCTGCTTGCGGTCACTCCAGACAACGAGTGGGTTCTCGTCGCCGAAGATGGAACCGGGATACCGACTAACCCCCTGGCAGTGCAATCTGTCCTGGGCAATCTCCAGATTCTAGTGTCATCTGGATTCGCCGAAGAAGATGAGGCCGACGAACTGAACTTCGCAGTGCCAGACGCCATGATCCGAGTGATCACCAAACAGGGCGCGCCAACTGCCACGACACGATTGAGATTCCTTATCCGTGACGAAACCTCTCTGTATCTGACGGTGCCGACGCAGCCAACGGTGTTCATTGTGGACCAGCAATCCGTGGGCGGTTTACTACTCAGGCGGGAAGCGTTCTTGACGGACGGTCAATAGGACAGGATCTGTCATGTGGAGCATGATGAGCGTCTGTCATCACCTTTGCTGGGGTGGGCGCCAGCTTCTTAGCCTGTCGGCTCTTGGATAACATCCTCAGGCGATTCATAACCCTTCCGCCTCAGAGCATGACCCAGGAGAGCGTGAGCGAATACGATAACCGCCAGCGCCGAGAATGCCACCACTACTTTGAGTTCTGTGTAGTTAACCACGCTCAAAAACACGATCATCGTGTATCCGAAAATGATGCTAAACAGAGAAGCGAACGGCAGGGGAAATGGCATCTTCCTTGCGCCAAGGGTTATCACGCTGGCGAATGCGACTCCGGCGAGGCCATATCCTGCGAACACGACGAGGGTCGAGCCACCGAAAGTCGCCAACGCGTCTCCGCCCTTCAGGCGTGTGAACACCGAATGCCAATGGCCTAGAACCGCGGCTGAGGCTGGAATGACCAGCCAGGGGCCTTCGATTCCCAGAGCCTGCGCGATGAAGATCGCGACAATGCCTTTAGCCATGTCGCCCAACAACACCACAGCAGCGGGCACTTTGCCGACTGTCTTGAGCACATTGGAAGAGCCTGCAAGACCGGTCCCCGTCAGGAATATGTTGACGCCGCGCCTCCGGCTGACCCTGTCTGCCAACGGCAACGCCCCGAGAATGTATCCGATAACACTCGCCAGTAGCAGCATGGACAGATCTACAGACGCAAACATGTCTCCAAGTGTAGGCACGGCACGGTCTCCTGAGAGGTGGCTCTGTCTCCCAATTGTAGCATCAAGAGCGGCCAAAGTGACAGCCTCGAAATTCCACAAACACAAACAGAGACACCCCGCAAATTGCGGGGCGCCTCAAGATCCGCACACATCCAGGAGCGTTCTGATCGAGTCGTTAAGGCGTTCAAGCCAGAGGGCGCCAATACTCTTTCAGAATCCTGGTGTTATTCTACGGCGTATTTTGCCAACAAAGCATTTGTGAAACGTTTGATAGTCATGTTTGAACGATCTAGGATATGCCCATCGACTGTAAACCCATCGACTCACGGACACGGGACATGTCGATGCTTGACCTAACGTGGTCCGCCAGCTTGTCGTATTCGTGGGACTGCGAGAAGGAGTCCTCGTCGAACCTCAACGTTCCACCTTTGCGGCGTGCAGCGTTTCCCAGGATGGCCCTTCGCAATCTGGTGTCGTTGAACATGCCGTGGGTGTACGTTCCCAGGGTCCAACCATCCTCGCTGAGATAACCGATCACGCCGTCCGAATTCTTCCCTGATCGCACGCGGACAGATAGAGCTGGGTCGACGCGTAGATTGCCTGTGCCTATTGGGACCGTCTGGCCCATATGAATTTCGTACGCTTCAAATCGACATCCCAGGGCGCCTTCGAGAAGCCCACGCGCCTCGGTCACTTCACCTTCGATCAGGCTGGTCTGTTTGTCGTCGGAAAATCTTGTTTCGACCCCTACAAGGCCCAACCCATCTGACTCGGCGATTTGCGATTCCAGGCGGTCTGGGTCCAGAATCCTGGCGCCCAACATCTGGAATCCGCCGCAAACTCCTATCACGCTGGTCCCAGTGTTCGCCAATCTGACGATCTCTTGGGCGAACCCGGTCGAACGCAGATACGCTAGATCATCGGCTGTCGTCTTGGTGCCGGGGATTATGAGCAGGTCAGGCGTGCCAAGCTGGCTCGGAAATCGAGCATACCTGAGATTAACGCCACTCTCCCGGGCAATGGGATCGAAGTCGTCGAAATTGGATATGTGGGGCAGCGTCACCACCGCGACATCCAGGGCCCTGGCTTGCTGGTTGGACGACATAACGGTCCTCGCTTCTTGCGCCGCGTCCTCCTCTGGAACGTAAATGTCCGTGAAGTACGGGACCACTCCCAATACTGGAACTCCCGTTAACTCCTCCAACTGTGGAAGTCCGGGATTCAACAGCGAAATGTCGCCTCGGAATTTGTTGATTATGATGCCTTTGACCAGTTCGCGTTCTGGTTCAGACACCAGAGCCACGGTCCCGTAGAGAGACGCGAACACGCCGCCTTTGTCGATGTCGCCGACCAGCAATACCGGGGAGTTCAGGTGCAGGGCGATCTCCATGTTCACGATGTCGCCCTTCCTAAGGTTGATTTCAGCCGGACTGCCCGCGCCCTCTATCACTACGACATCATATTGTGAACGGAGCGTGTCCAACGCCGAGGTCACAGTCCCCCACAATCGAGTTCTGCGGCTGGCGTAGTCTTTCGACGCGAGGTTGCCGTCCGGCCTGCCCATGACCACAAGTTGCGAGCGATGGTCAGCCTCCGGCTTGAGCAGAATAGGATTCATCTCTACCGTTGGAGCGACCCCGGCAGCCTCAGCCTGGACGATCTGCGCTCTGCCCATCTCCTTGCCATCGGGAGTGACACCTGCATTCAGAGACATGTTCTGGGACTTGAACGGCGCCGTGCGGTAGCCATCTTGAGCGAATATCCGGCACAGAGCCGTGACCAGAACGCTTTTGCCGACCGATGAACCGGTCCCCTGCACCATGACGAATTTGGCAGACACTCTAAAGCCCGTTTCTGCGGCTCTGGGCCGCGCTGTTGGCTCCGACGATGACTGGCATTCCGGTGTCCGGATGGCTCAGTACGCGAACCTGGACTCCGTACACCCTTTGGATGATCTCCTCGGTCAATACGTCCTGCGGTTTGCCGTCGGCGAAATTGCGCCCTTCATGGATCACGACGATTCTGTCGCAATACTGGGCGGCCAATGTCAGGTCGTGCATGGCGACTACGACCACGCCGTCATCACGCGACTTGAGGGTCGTTAGCAGTTCCATGATCGCTGGTTGATGGGCAATGTCAAGGTTGGATGTTGGTTCGTCCAACAGCATCACCGGGCACTGTTGCGCCAGCGCCATCGCGATGAGAACGCGCTGCCGTTCGCCGCCTGACAGACTGTCCATCTCTCTGTCGGCCAGATCATGGGTAGATGTTGCCACCATCGCAGAATGGGCGATCTCGGCATCACTCTTCCCTTCCCACTGAAGCATTCGAAGATGCGGATTCCTGCCCAAAAGCACCAGATCCCATGCCGTCAGTCCAGAGGGAGTTCGCGGGTTCTGAGGCACAACAGACACCAGTCGGGCGCGCTCGGTCGGTTTCATTTGATCTAGGCGCGAACCCAGGATTTCAACAACGCCGGCGTCGTGTTTCAACACGCCGCTCATGAGGCGAATCAAGGTCGTTTTGCCGGTGCCATTTGGCCCCACGAGACCTACGAACTCACCGGACTTCGCGGAAAAGTCAAAGCCGCTCAGCACCGGGATTCCGTTGTAACTGAAGCGCATGTTCTGGACGTTGAATACTTGGCCGGCCGTCGTTCGGTCGCGAACCCCAGCATCAAACGTATTATGAGAACTCGATTTCATCAGAGCGTGATCGTCTTTCGTTTCCGCAACAGGTACAGGAAAAACGGGGCGCCGCAAAACGCCGTGACTATGCCCACCGGAAGCTCCGCCGGAGTCACGATGGTGCGAGCCACAAGATCGGCCAAGATCAAAAACCCGGCTCCGACCAACGCAGACATCGGCAGAAGGAAACGGTAATCGCTGCCCCAAGCCAATCGGACCACATGAGGCGCGACGAGGCCGACGAAGCCGATCAATCCGCTGAATGAAACAGCGGCAGCGGTGCCTAGAGTCGCTGAGGCCACCAGCAGCAGTTTTGCTCGCTCCACGTTCACTCCCAGCTGTGCGGCATGATCTTCATCCAGTTGCAGAACGTTCAATATCCGCCCATACGCAGCGAAGGTCAACCCTGCCGGCAAAAGATAGGCCAAAACGAAGGCGCTGTGGCTCCATCTAGCCGAAATGAACCCGCCCAACAACCAGCTCAAGACGGGTTTGACGTCTGGATCACTGCGGATCATCAAGAGGCTGGTGACGGCGCCTGCCAATGACGCGATTGCCACTCCCGCAAGGATTAATGTCGTAAGCGCCGTGCCGCTGGACTGTCGAGCTATCATGTATGCCAGGACGACGGCCACCATGCCCCCCGCGAAGGCAGCGGCAGGCAGAACGCTGATTCCTAACACGAACAATGGCACGCTGGAGACCAAGACGATCGTCGCCCCCAACCCTGCTCCCGATGCCACGCCAATCAAGTATGGGTCTGCCAGCGGGTTTTTGAACAATCCCTGGTATGCGGCTCCACAGGCCGCCAGCGACGCTCCGACGATCCCCGCCAGTACGACTCTGGGCCATCGCAACTGCCACAGTATCGTCTCCCATGTCGATGGCCAGTCCGCTTCCAGTGTGACAAATGGAACGCGAGACAAGAGTATCTTGACGACGTCGCTGATAGGAATTCCAACCGACCCCTGACTCACGGCGAACAACGCGACCAATACCACCACGCCTGATCCGAAAACCAGACGCCACCAGGGATAACGAAGCCCAACAGATACCGGAATGCTGGGGTATCGAGAGGCCGATATTTCCTGCGCTCTTCCGCTCACTGGCAGTCCTCAGAAACGAACATTCGATGTCCTGGTCACTTGAACAATCCCGGATAAACCCACTGAGCCAGCTCTTCGATTCCCTGGACGAATCTGGGGCCTGCGATGGATAACGCATCGGAACTTGGCACGAACACCGACCCATTACGCACTGCCAACAGGTCCCCGAAAACAGGGTCGCCACTTATAGCGTCGCCATAGGACGCGATGATTACATTGGGGTTTCGCTCGACAATAATCTCAGGGCTGATCTGCTCGTAACCAATCACGTCAAAGGCGATGTTTTCCAATTTGAGGACGTCGAACACCTGTTGAATCAAAGTGCCCTGGCCTGGAGTCCACAGCGCGCCTTCGTCTTGAAATACTGTGGGACCTGCTTCGTAGTCGGCCATCGTTTCAGTGATTGCCCGCACTCGGGTTTGAAAGTCAGATGCCACGATATCCGCGGTCGCCGGGTTGCCGACGATGTCTCCCCAGAGACGGATGCGGTCGGCGACCTGGTTGAAATCATCAGTCAGAGTGGGGATCAAAAGAACTCTCAGCCCCGCCCGTTCCAGATCTTCCTTGAATCGGTCGAAGAACAGGAACACGAGGTCTGGTTCCAGAGCAACCGTCGCTTCGATGTCCATGTTGAATGCGCCGCCAACCCGGGGCACGTCATCGGCTTCTTTTGGCGATGTCACGAAGTCGTGAGTGCCAACCACCCTGTCTCCTTCGCCGATGGCAAAAAGAATCTCCACGACGGCAGAATCGAAGGCCACGATGCGCTCCGGCGGGGCGTCGAACACCACGTCATCGCCGTTGCCGTCCTGCACGGTAACTGGATACGTCGGGACCAACGGAGCGGGTTCAGAAGTCGCAAGGTTCCCCCTGCGGGGTGTTGCTCGCGACACCGGCGCTGAGACAGGCTCAGGGGCCGCTGGGACCGCCGTGGCAGCAGGTTGAGCGGGCAGAGGTTGCGACGGCAGCATTCGAGTCTGTGCAACCTGTTGAGCCGGCGCTGGCACAACAGCGGGCGACTGCACAGGAAGCTCAATGATGGGAGCGGCCGGTTGAGGAGCCGCTGGGACGGTTGGGCTGGACGACGTGTCTGCGTCGCAAGCGGCGAACACCATAAGAACCGCGATCAGCACAACTGATATCAACCAGGTGTTTATCTTCATAATTCCGTCCTCCTTGCTCATGGTCCGAGGAAGGAGCAGCCGAATTTCGTATCTCGCACAACAAAAAACCCCACTTCGATTGAGGAAGTGGGGACCTTTTGAGCACAGTCACTGCTCGTACCTTTCCTCGAAGGCCAAGACATGGATTGGAGCAGTGGACCGGGCTCGCCCTGAAGATTCAGGACCTACCGTTGCGGGACAGCGCCGGACTTTGACCGGCTTCCTCTTTTCAGCCCTCGGCGAGGGCACTCCTACCACGTGGGTTCTGTTGTTAAATTCCGCCGCAGTGTGGCGGCGCGACACATATACTGGCGCCTACGCCTCCTGCTGTCAACCACTCAGACACATCATTCGGGTCGCGAGTCTTGAAATCGACGAAATTCAGTGCATGTGCTCCCGAAGGCTGGGCGTTTACGAAAGGTTACTGATGGGTTATGTCACGCCTGGAATGGCGGATGGTCAAAAACTCGCAAATAGAGGACTCAAAACCCCTTGCGCCGATTGAGATTTGCGGTCAAATTTGATAGAATAGATACATTGAATATCAGCATTTTACATATCTTGATTTGCCCTCTTCGCTCCAAAGGTTCGGCGTTCCCGCCGAAGCATTTTCGCACATGCGCCCCGTCCTGCTTTTACTTCTGGAATATTTCGCTCGAAGCGTCCTGCGCGCCTGACATTACACTGCAGTTGACAACTCTAAAACCCGAGGCCAACTGCTCGACCGTGTGACCGTGCTACCTGAGCCCACAACTGATCAAGCAAGAGAATCAACAACCCGCTAGGAGTATCGTATGGCCGCCCAAAAACCTGAACGAGATAATGATCAGTACACTGCCTCCGACATCCAGGTTCTTGAGGGAATGGAAGCTGTTCGACGCCGCCCAGGCATGTACATCGGCAGCACTGATCAGCGTGGCCTGCATCATCTGATTTATGAGATCGTTGACAACAGCGTTGACGAGTACATGGGCGGATTCTCCAGCCGTGTCTCTATCTATATTTCTGAGGATGGCGTCGTGACCGTGAAGGACGATGGCCGAGGCATCCCCGTTGACAAGCACCCGACGACTGGAGTGTCAGGCGTTGAAACGGTCATGACGACCCTGCACGCCGGCGGCAAGTTCGGCGGCAAAGCGTATGCAGTGTCGGGCGGACTCCACGGCGTTGGAGCCTCGGTGGTCAACGCTCTCTCGACCTGGATGAACGTCGAGGTCTATCGCGGAAGCCGAGTTTACAATCAGGAATTCTCTCGCGGCATCCGACAAACTGATCTCAAGTACCGCCGCGCCAAAGGGGAAGAGGCTGACCGCACAGGAAATGCAACCACATTCGCCCCCGACCCTGACATCTTCGAGGAGATCGAGTACGAATTCAACACGCTCACGCAACGATTCAAAGAGATGGCCTACCTGAACAAGGGGCTGGAAATTCACTTCAAGAGCGATTTCCACCAGGACAGATGGCCCAACAACGAAGTAACATATTTCTTTGATGGCGGAATCTCCAGCTTCGTAAAAAGCCTCAACCAGTCCCGTGAGGTTGTGCATGAAGAACCCATTTACGTTGAGAGGCACATCGACGGGACCATCGTTGAAGCCGCGTTGCAATACAATGACAGCTTCAACGAATTCGTCTTTTCCTTCGCCAATTGCATCAACACACAGGACGGTGGTTCTCACGTGACGGGTTTCAGGTCTGCCCTCACCCGTGTGTTGAACGACTACGGTCGAAAACAGAAAATCATCAAGGACAACGACTCGAATCTGGCAGGCGAAGAGACCCGAGAGGGTATCACCGCGGTTATCAGCGTCAAGCTGACCGACCCCCAGTTCGAAGGCCAGACCAAGGGCAAGTTGGGCAATCCTGAGGTGAGAACGCAGGTTGAAACTGTTCTCGCTGAAGCGCTTAATCACTATCTTGAAGACAACCCGACCGACGCTCGACGCATTGTCGAAAAGTGCCTGACCGCCCAGCGAGCAAGAGAGGCCGCCCGGAAAGCCCGCGACCTGATTATCCGCAAGAATGCTATGGACGGCGGTGGCCTCCCCGGCAAGTTGGCTGACTGCTCGGAGAAGAACCCTGAATTCTGCGAGATATATCTCGTTGAAGGCCCTTCGGCGGGCGGAACAGCCAAGTCGGGGCGCGATCGTCGCACACAGGCCATTCTGCCCCTCAGAGGGAAGATTCTCAACGTTGAGAAGGCTCGAGCCGATAAGATGATTTCCCATGAGGAAATCCGGGCAATGATTACAGCCATCGGCGCCGGATTGGACGATGAAATCGACCTGACCAAACTCCGATACCACCGCGTGATCATCA
>JASLRP010000028.1 GCA_030743915.1 SAR202 cluster bacterium
CGTACTCGTCGCCGTTCTCGAAGGGGTTGCCTACCCAGGGCTTGGAGGTGTCGCGGTCACGCTCCAGCGCGGCTCCGGTCAACGCTCCGAACTGCTCCCAATAGTTGCCTGTGAAGGAGATGTCCCGAATGACGTTGTGCAGTCCGCCCTTCTGGGCTTCGAATCCCTTAGCGATCAGGTCAGGGAAGTCCTTGGTGGCCACCTGAGAGATCTGAGCTTCTTCAGTCTCGAGCATGGCTCGGCGGGATGCTCCCTCGGGGACCTCCAGCCAGTTGACCTTCTCAACGAATGGGCCAAGACCCATATCGGTCCCCCAGTAATTGGGGTTGGCGCTCTGGAAGATGCCCTTGTTCTGGGTCCACTCGTCAGCGACGAATGCGCCCGTTCCAACGTAGATATCCTGCATGCCCTCGACGCCGGTGGTGTCGAACACGTTCTTGGAAACGATGGCGGCTGTCTGCCAGAACATGCTGAAACGGTGGAGCATTCCACGGCTGTCAAAGTTTCTGTAGTTCAATCGGACTACGTGGGTGTCGATGGCTTCAATAGACTGAATCAGGGGAGCGAAGTCGCCGGCCTGACCGTGAATGGACTCCGGGTTGGTTACGGAGTTTGCGTCATTGAAGCTGAACGCCACGTCGTCGGCTGTCATTGGGCCCCAGTCGCCGTGGAACTGGACGCCTTCACGCAGGGAGAAGTCGCCGAACTCAAGGCTCGGGTCCAGGGTGAAGTCGAGGGCCAGCAACGGCTCTGTTGTCGCCTGTCCATCCGGGGTCGCCACGGAGTTGAATAGCGTCTCCGTTATGCCAGCGATGTAGATGGTCTCTGCACAGCCAGCGGTGCAGAATCTGGGCAGGCCGTTAGGCGAGTTCACCGAGCCGACCGCAATTGTCAGCGTGCCTTTCGGGGCATCCGCCATTGCGCCAGTCGATGGCGCCGGGGCTGCCGGAACTGCTGTCGCTGCCGCAGGCGCAGGCGCCGTGGAAGCGGCGGGCGCTGATGTCGATGGCGCTGCCGGAGCCGGAGCGGGCGCTGCTGGCGCAGGCGCTGCTGGAGCCGCTTGTTGCGGCGCGGCGGGCGCTACCGGGGCTGCGGGCGCTGATGGCTCGTCAGCCGAGCTACATGCTAATCCTACGACGATCATTGAGGCGAGCATTACGCCCACCAGCAATTTCGTGCCTCTCAATTTATGCCACATGGATTGATCCTCCTTTTATTTTTCGACCGAAGTAGCGGCAATGGTCGGGTTGATTCTCCGATAACTTCCTTTAGATGGCCAAGGCTAGATGGCCAAGGCGCAGTGCGTCCGAGTGGACACCACTGGCAGGGTTAAGCTGTGTATTGCTGGAGGCGATATCGACGCAAACCGGTGGTCAAATAACGGATACAATTTTCGCAAAGAGCGCATCTGGCCCGTCTCCTCCAAATGTCAAAGTTGCCACATCTTTTCTCCGGCGAGCGGCGGGAGGTGTTATGGCACCCCCCCCCGCCACCTCCACTCGAAAAGGAGGATCGAGACAATGTGGCCCACAATCTCGAAAAATTAGTCCTCGAGAGGAGAGGTATCGACAATGCCCTGGAAAATGGCATTCCGCCCGCCGGGAATGGAATAACCCAACTGACCTGCCAGAGCGGCACCTTTTATTAGCCATGCGGTGCCTCTGCCAATAACTTTGCGCGCCAGCATATAGCTATAAACAGCCATATGTCAAGCATGTCAATTAGATGTTTGGGAGAGTTCCCGCAGAATTAGGCCTGTGGAGACAGTATCTGAAGAATTATGGATTCTCCGGACGTTTGGCTGCTCATTCGGCAGGTCACCGAAAATTCAGCCATTGACGCGAATGACAGGAATCAAAAATGCGCAGGTGGGCTAATTATAGCCATCGTGCCAAACTATGCGACATCCGATGGCCGATTTCAGTGGCTGGTGTCGGTAGGCTTTCAACCGACCCATGTTTCCCGATTGCAGATGAAAGGATCTAGCAGATAAGCTCGTCAGAAGGATACGGGCATCCGTGTAACGTGCCTCGCAATCAGGTAAAGCACGTCAGAGGACAGAAGGCAGATATGACGCAAATGAGACATCTTCCGTTTCCCGGGTTCAGTCTGATAACAGGTTGTGGTTTGCGGCGTAGATTGCGGCCTCTGCCCGGTTGGCCGAAGTTGTCTTCTTCAGGATTCGGCTGACGTGGTGCATGACCGTGTTCATGCTGATTTTCAGCGATTCCGCGATCTGTTTATTGCTCTGGCCACGAGCTATGAGGTTCAAAACCTCGATCTCTCTAACCGTCAGACCATCTGGGTAGGTGGCCCTGGCGGTCGGTTTGCTGTTATTGCGCGCATTTTCAGTGGCGACGCCAATACGCTTGGCGAGGGCGGTCATGCCCAGTTCTCGGCAGGAGTCACTGGCGACTCTCAGGAGCTCCTTTGCCTTGTTGATATCAGCTATGTCGTGGCTTTGGAGCATTGCCTCGGCGAAGTCGTACGCTGTCCAATTCCACTCTGATTGGTAGCCCGATTCTTTGCAGAACTCCAGCGCTTGTTCGAACTCGGCCTTCGCCCGGATTGTCTCTCCCGACATCCACGATAGCTTTGCGAGTAGTCTGTCCATTGACATTCTCAATCCCCATACCGCGCCTCCGGAAACAGGGCTCAGAGAATCGTGTCGATCCTGTGCTTGGGCGGCGTCATCGCGTGTCAATCCGGCGAAGGCGAGTGTCACTCCAACAGTAGAGTTGATCAGAGATGTCTTCGGCGCCGGATTGTCCAACGGGATTGTGAGATTCAACGCGCTCTCGACAAACCCTGACTCACCAGATATGTCGGCGATGACCTGAATTAGCGTCACAACAACGGCCTGGATGTGCTCAAGCCCGGTGATGTGGGACATGGAATCTAACATTCGATCATAGAGCGCGCGGCCCTTTGCGCGATTGTCGGTCTCGTATTCAACGACAGCCAGATGACCCAACGTGAGCGAGTCATCTGGGTCGATGGCCAGACATCGCTCGCCGATCTCTCTGGCCAGTTCCCACTCGCCTCGGGCGCATGCTAAAACCAGGTTGGGACGTTGTATCGCGATTAACCAATACTGATTGCGGATCCTCCGCTCTGGTTCAGGTATGCCGGTGAGCTGGTCATCGATGTTGCGGGCCTTGCCTGTAACGTACAGCGCATAGAGCCTCCACAACCTGGCGCGGATGGTCGAGATCGGATCGTCAACACGGTCCGACAAAGCCAGAGCTTGATCCGCAAACTCCAGCGTCTCATCCCAGTGATGATAGTATCCACATACATTGGACCGGTTCGCCAAAACTCGCATCTGCATGGTCAGGTCGTTCTCGTTTTGAGCGATGGCCTGCGCTTCTTCGAAAGACCTGCTTGCCAGTTCGTACGATTGCTCCGATTGTTGCAACCCCAGCGACAATCCATAAGCGGAGAATATGTGACCTGCCTGATGTGACCGGTCCGGCACCAATTTCAGGGCCTCTGATAAGAGGTCAGTCATTTGCATTGCCATCTCAGCAGGGTATGGGTAATCGATAGCTGATATCGCCTCTGAGACCGCCCCGATCCGCACGAAAATATCGAAAGCAGAGTTGAGGTTGATGATGGCATTGTCATAATCCAAGATTGCCGCCTGGGCTCTGCTCAGCATCATCACCAGCCTGGCTGTCTCGCGATCTTCTGACGATCCTGAAATTTCTCTCAGGGCCGCCTCAGCGCGATCAATAACGTCCTCGTATGCGTAAGTATCCAAAGCGTGCTCAGCAGCCAGCACAGAGAACTCGATGCGCTTTTCCTGCCCGATGAGCGTTGCGGCTTCGGAATAGTGATGCGCAATTTCGGCTGCATGGCGCGGTCGGTCGGTGTCGGTGTAAAGAGCCTCCAAGGCGGCGCCGATGTCACCGTGCAAAATAGCGCGGCGAGCGTCTGATACCTCACCCGCGATGGTCTCCCTGATCAGTGTATGCGTGAAACGATACCGTCCAGCCTCGCGTGGAACC
>JASLRP010000029.1 GCA_030743915.1 SAR202 cluster bacterium
ATGTTGGTATTAAAGCCCACGTAAGACACGCTGAAGTCAGGAGGCGCGACGACCAGTTCACGGTTCAATTCTTCAGTTGGGTCCAGCACGCGGTCGAGATCAAACAGGCCGACGCCGGTGATGTCGATCTCGTCGTTTTCGTACATCGCCATCGACTGTCCACCGGCCAGATTCATGAACACGCTGTCGACATATGGCGGCTCCCGGTAGTAGTTCTCATTGCGTTCAAGAATGATACGCTCGCCGATGCGGTATTCCTTCAATCGGAACGGCCCAGAGCCGTTGAGATTGTCGGTCCAGTTCCGCCCACCTGCTTCGACGTTCTCCTGGTCCAGCACATAAGCAGTCGGATAGGTCAGCTTTGCGAGGAAGTACGCTTTCGGGGCATCAATCGTGATCTGCAAAGTCAGCGAGTCGATGACCTGAATCCCAGATATGTCAGTCAGTTCGCCATCCAGGACTTGCTGGACGCCCGCTATGTCAGCCAGATAGGTGTCAGCGACCGGCGATGCCGTTTCAGGGCTGGCCGCGCGCTCGATTGACCATTTGAAAGCTTCTGCGGTGATTTGCTTGCCGTCGTGGAATTTAGCGTCGGGCCTGATGTGGAATGTGTAAACCAATCCGTCATCGCTGATTTCCCAACTTTCAGCCACGTCGGGGACCAACTGCAGGTCGGTGTTCAATGTCACCAGGCCGCTGAACAACTCCACGACGATTCCCGCCGAGGTTGTGTCCGTGGTCAGGTGTGGATCAAGAGTGGGAGGGTCTGCCCATAGCCGCCGGAATATCCCGCCCCGGACTTTGCCATCCGTCGATTCGACCGCTGCCACAACTGGCGGAGTCGTGGGCGCCGACGGAGTCGACGCTCCCGCCTGTGGAACGCTCGTTGAAGGCGTCGGAGTTGAACTGGCTCTCGCGGTCTCCGTAGGCGAAGAAGACGGAGCCGATGACGGCGTCGATTGCGCAGCAGGCTCCGACGTCGGCGCCGCCGTTGCGGCTGGCTCCGAGGCGGCGCTGGGGGCTTGAGAAGGCGTCTCGCTCGTCCCTCCGGTGCTTTCGCTGCACGCGATAGCCGCAATCGAGACTAACGCTGCAATTATCCAAACAAATTTTCGCATGGCACTTCCCGTGGTCTTTGTTATTCAGCCAGTTTGATGCACTTTCATTTAAGCAGGTCTAACGATGGAGGGGCTAGGCCTTCATCCCGCCTCTGCTTCTCCAACGGTGGACGCCAAGTAGGTGGTGATAAACTCGTCGATGTCGCCGTCCAAGACCGAGTCGGCGCTGGATAATGACAGGTCGGTGCGATGGTCCTTGACCATCTGGTAAGGATGCAAGACGTAACTCCGTATCTGGTTTCCCCATTCGGGTGAGATATGCTCTCCGCGAATTACGGCCAACTCTTCCGCCTTCTTTTTCAACTCCGACTCGATCAGCCTGGCCAGAAGGATGCGCATCGCTATCTCGCGGTTCTGGTGCTGTGATCGCTCATTCTGACAGCTTACTTTGATTCCGGAAGGGATATGTGTCAGGCGAACAGCGGTCGAGTTCTTCTGAACATTCTGACCGCCATGACCGCCTGCCCTGAACACATCCATTTTTATGTCGTCAGGGTTGATCTCAACATCGACGCCCTCCTCCACCTCTGGCATGACCTCAGCAAGCGCAAATGACGTATGGCGGGCGTGATTCCCGTCGAAAGGTGATATTCGCACCAGCCTATGAACGCCCCTCTCCGACCTCAGATTGCCGTAAACGTACTCACCAGAGATTTGGATGACTGCGTTCTTAACGCCGCCCTCTTCTCCGGGGGATACGTCCAGCACCTGAGTCTTGAACCCCCGGCGCTCGGCCCACTTGAGGTACATCCTCATGAGAATTCGCACCCAGTCTTGAGAGTCAACTCCTCCGGCCCCGGCGTGGAGGGCAATTATGGAGTCCCGGTCGTCAAATTCGCCCGAAAGCATCAATTTGAATTCCAGACCACTGAGTTTGGCCTCTATCTCAGCGTGCTCCTCATTGAAGCTTTCCAGCAACGACAGGTCACGCTCTTCAATGGCCAGGTCGAGTATTTCTTCCAGTTCGTTGACTCGGATCTCGAGGGTCGTCCAGTCATCGACGGCCTGTTTCAGTTCCGCAAGATCGCGCATCTTTCGCTGTGCGGTCTCATTGTCCTCCCAGAATGAAGGCTCAGCCGCCTCTTTTTCCAGGCTCTCGATTTCCTTGTTTTTTGCAGGCAGGTCAAAGACGCACCATGATGTCTGTTATCTTCGACCGTTTCTCCACTAACGAATGTTTGATGTCCTGCATGTATTACGACCTTTCGGCTGGCCCCGGATTCTATCTACTAGAACGCGGAGCCATCCAGACAAGTTAGGACTCGTGGTGAACTCGCCATGAGAACTCCTGTGGGTTCCCAGGAATTCACTACAAATCAATCTGTGAACATTGAAAATTCTGCCTGTTCCGTTGTGATTATATCAAGCCACGAATTCCAACATCCACAGCAACGCGTAAGTCACTTCGGCGGATCAACGTATGAAGGGGCTTCTCGTGCGCGAACAATTGCTGAATATGTCGGAACTCGAGGAATCTGCGATCGCTGCCACTTCCAGGCAAACGCGCCGCTGAATGGGTGTACAATCTGGGGCGCAACATCAACGCCGAGGAGGGCAGGCAATGCTTGACTTATTGATCGAAAACGGTTTCATTATTGATGGCACAGGCAATCCCGGATATTACGGGTCTGTGGGAGTGGACGAGGACACCGTGACCATCATACGGGGTTCGAACGAAGGAGTGGATGCCGCTCGCAAGATCGACGCCACGGGTCGCATCGTCTCGCCTGGGTTTATCGACATGCACGCCCACTCCGGTCTGGTGTTGCTGTCAGAACCTCAGCACGAACCGAAAGTCCGCCAGGGCATAACCACCGAGCTTATCGGCGTTGACGGCAACTCTTACGCCCCATTCAGGTCTCAGGAGGATTTTCGACGGTTCGTGGAATTGAACTCGGGTCTTGACGGCAATCCTCCCCTGCCGGGAAGCTGGTCAACTGTCGAGCAGTACCTGAACATGTTCGACCGAAAGTCCGCCGTCAACATCGCCTACATCCTCGGAAACTCCCCGGTGCGCATCGACGCCATCGGCTGGGATTCGACACCGGCAACGCCTGCGGACATCGCCAACATGAAGGCCATAATCCGGGAGGCGATGGAGGAGGGAGCGGTCGGCATGTCCACCGGCCTTGACTACCCTCCCGGTAATTACGCCGACACCTATGAACTAGTGGAACTGTCCAAACAGGTTGCCGACCTTGGCGGTATCTATCACACTCACGTCCGATACAAGATGGGCGATATGTTCATTGATCCGTTCCAGGAGGCCATAGATATCGGAGACCGCAGCGGCGTCCCGGTCCACATCACGCATTTCTACCAGAAGGCGCCCGCTCCAGGCGGCGGCGCTCGGTTGCTCAGGTTGGTCGAGGATAGGGCCGAAGCAGGGCAGGACATCACATTCGACAGCTATCCGTACAGCCTGGGCAGCACGAGAATATTGATAGTCTTCCCGGACTGGGTTCACGAAGGCACGCCAGACAATTTGAAGGCCGCCCTCGCTTCTGAGGATGCCCGCGAACGACTGCGAAAAGAGGTGATTCCCCGCGCCCCGACGTGGCACGATATGTGGTTGACCTATTTCAAACGGCCCGAGAATCACAAGTATGAGGGGCGCTCCATAGCCGAGATAGCAGAGATGATGGGCAAACACCCAGTGGACGCGCTGTGCGATCTACTGATCGACGAAGACCTTCAGACCTGCTACGTCGCCGAGGGACTGAACGCCAAAACCCTGCCCGCCTTTGTAACTCATCCCCTTTCGATGGTAGGAAGCGATGCCGTGCTGCTTGGCGATTTCCCAAGCCCACGGACATACGGTTGTTTCCCCGTGATCCTGGCCGAGTATGTCCGGGAGGAACATCAAATGTCGCTTCCCAACGCCATTCGCAAAATGACTTCATTCCCCGCTCAGAGGCTCGGACTCAGTGACCGTGGCATCCTGCGAGACGGAATGAAGGCAGACATCACGATTTTCAATGCCAACACCGTGAGCGCGCCTGCAACCAGGACAGAACCCAAGCAGTTCCCCGTCGGCATTGAGCACGTGATCGTCAACGGAACGCCAGTAATCGACGGAGGAAATCACACCGGCCAGCTTCCGGGCCGCGCTTTGCGCCGCTAAACGCATTCGAAAACACTTGAAACCGTGAAACCTGAATACCTGAGGTCCGCAATGCAAATCACCGACATCAAAACCTACATCACCATGCCAATCCCTGGACTCCCGTGGCTGTTCGTCGAGGTCCACACCGATGAGGGTGTCACCGGACTCGGCGAGTGCTCTTGGTACGGCAACAACACGCTCATCGAACAGGGCATCGAATCTGTGAAGCCCTGGGTTATCGGACAAGACCCGGCCAATATCGAAGAGATTTGGCAGCTTATCTATCGACGACATCTGCGCATTGGAGGTCGAGGGCCAGTTTCGGCAGTTATCAGTGGCATCGACATTGCGCTGTGGGATATAAAAGGCAAGGTCTTAGGTGTTCCGGTGTACCAGCTTTTGGGAGGCCCGGTGAGGGAGAGTGTGCCGCTTTACACCCACGTACATGATGCTCGGCAAGGCCCGACCATCGAAGAAAACGTGGCTATGGCTCGCGAGACCAAGGCCGCCGGATACCAGGCCATCAAGACAGACCCGTTCCTCTCGATGGCGACTCAGTCAGGACCATTCCGAGGCGCCTCGCTTGTCGAGAAGTTGACGCCCTCGGCCATCAACCACGCCGCCGAATGGGTCGGCGCTCTGCGCTCGGAGTTGGGCGACGATTTCGAGTTGATGGTGGACGCCCATGCGCGTTTCGATGTCGCCAGCGCCATCGCCGCCGCCAGAGAACTGGAGCTGTTCAAGCTCACGTGGTTCGAGGAGCCAGTGCCTCAGGAGAGTTATGACGCGCTCAAAGAGTTTCGCGAGAATTCCAATATTGCCATCAGTGTCGGCGAATCGTTGTTCACTCGGTACGACTTCGTGCCTGTTTTGCAAGACCGCCTGGCCGATTTCGTCATGCCAGATATCGCATGGACAGGCGGCATCAGCGAACTCCGTCGCATAGCAGCTTTGGCCGAGTCATATTACGTCCCATTCACGCCTCACGACGCTCTAGGGCCGGTGGCCATCGCATCGACGTTCCAGGTGTGCATGGCTACGCCCAATCTGTATCGCCAGGAATGCATACACGCGTGGTTCGACGACTTCCGAAAGATCGTCAACACGATGCCAGAGTACCGCGACGGAGCGCTGTGGCCATTGGACGCGCCAGGAATCGGAATCGAACTGATCCATGAAGAGGTCGAGCGATACGCTGTGCCATCGAGCCAAGGACGATTGACGACGTACTAAAAGCGAGAGATGGTCTGCGGTCTCGAAGAGGTTGCAGCATGGACGGCTCGTTTCTGGCCGCGACGCCGGAAGCGCGAACCTACGCAGGCTCAACACCGGGCGGCAACGGCACGTCGAGCCCAGTGGTGTCTTTGATAACTCCCGCCAGTCTGCGGGCGGCCCCCTCTTCGGCCCAAGGGTACTGATCTCGCGGCATGAGGTCCGGGTCCACGCCCGGCGTCCGGGCCGCCGTCGCGCGCACGAAAGCCCGGATGGCCCGATACGCCCGATAGTACTGAAGTCGTTCAGGGTCCACAGTGCGCCGTCGAGAATAAGCTTCGAGGTATCCGTTAGCGAAGGCCTCGAAAACTTCGGCTGGAACATTATCGGCCAGAGCGGGGCCGGCCACTGCGATCAGAGTAAGCGTGATGGCAACATCGTACTCCGGGTCTGCCAGCAACGCCCCGGGCCAGTCGAGCACACCTGTGATCTGCCCGCCGTCCGCCATGACGTTTCCTGGGTGAAAATCCCCGTGACATACGGACAAAGTGTCGCGTTCACTGGGTTGATTTTGCGTCAACCACTCCGTTGCCGGCGCAAGATGCGCCATCGCGGATTCCGCGACGTAACGCTGAATGTACCGGAGTCCCGAGGACAGGTTAGCCTGATGCATCGGAAAACCTGCATTCCGAAGCGACTCCTCAACACCACTTGAAGGCATTGCGTGGAGATCGGCCAACGTCTGCGCCAGTTGGTCCGCGACCCGAGGCCCTGCTTCGGGGTCCGCAAACATGTCTTCCATGAGCGAGTGTCCGGGAATCCGTTCCATGATGTTAAACGCCCGCCCGTCGATTGTCCTCTCGCCACCCGCTACGATCACACGGGGCACAGGGAATCCGGAGGACGCCACGGCATTTTGGAAAATCGCCTCTTTCGAGGCTTGCCCGACGCCGCCAGACCCTGGGAAAACACGCAAGACGAGCGGCCCCGCCAAGTCCGTCGGCGCCCCGGCGAGTCGGAAGGCATAGACCAACGTGTCGAAGCCGCCCATCAGTCGGACCGGATCCTCCGCGAAGGACAAAGATGGCACGCTACGCTCGGCTCGAAGATGCTCCAGCACAGATTCTTTCATCCGGTTCTCATCAAGTCCGCCGGCGTCTGGTGATTGCAATGTCACGAGAATTACCCTCCGATGCCAATCTCCTCAAACTCGATCCAATTGACCCAACTTCGAGGTCCGATTTCGCTCTGCCCAAGCGGCGCTATCGACGCCAGCATGCGCTTCGTCATGCCGGTTGAATCGGCAGGACTATGTGCGACGGACAGTCGACGCTGTGGTGGATGGTCTGCCGCGCGGTCTCGTATGTTCTGTCTTTGCCGAGCGGTTCGCCGGTGTTGTGGTTGACGTCGAACCTCGGCCAGTTGCTGGAACTGATGTCTACTCGAATCCTGTGTCCTTTGGCAAAAACGTTTGACGTGGGATACAACTGGAACACGAACTCGTAGGCTTCGCCTGGATTCATCAATTCTGCTTTTTCGAACCCGTTGCGATACCGCGCCCGCAATATCGAATCGGCGATGTTAATGTCCAATCCCTCAGGGAATTCGCCGGAAGGCGGATAAACGTCCACAAGTTTGGCCGTGAAATCCGTGTCCACTGCCGACGATGACGCCCAGAGATGGACCTCGATTGGGCCTGTGGCCTCGACATCCTGCACCAATGGCGGAGTCTGGAATGTCACCACGTCGTCCCGCACGTTCAACGGCAGGGTGTCCTCGGTCCCGAAGAACCGATCAGGATCGCCACGCTGGTCGTAAGCTCCCGGTTCCATGATTGGATTCGCCGCTGATATTCCTCCGCCGATGGTCGGCACCGGATAGGACGGGTCAAACACAAACGAGGTCGTGGGCTCATCCTCTGCCTCCGGTTCGGTCGTGGTCAGCCCACCGCCATCCCGCAAATAGTACGGCGTCGTTCGTGTCGATGCTAACGGCCAGTCCTGTTCATTTCGCCACAAGCCTCCATGCCTCAGACGGTGATTGCCGTCTAGAGTTCCTTCGCCCCCGCCCATCGTGAATATGCGCACTGGACTCCAGTCCACGACCTCGGAGTCGAGTCCCTTTAGATATCGATCGAACCAGGCCAACTTGAGGTCGTTGTAATTGATGTGGGCTTCAAGGCCAAAATCGAGGTCGCCGGCATAATTCTCCTGGTAACCTCCGTGAGTCCACGGCCCCATCAGCAGGTACTGCGGCGATTTCTTCATCGCGCTGAGCTTTATGAAGCATTCGCACGTGTTTCGAGCGTAGGAGTCGTACCACCCGCCCAGATAGAGCGTCGGGACGTCGGCGTGCTCTTCGTAGAACTCGACGGGGGCATAACCTCGCTGTTTCCAGTAGTCGTCATAATCACCGTTCTGCTGAAGTTCCATCGCCCACTGCTCGTAGGTCGGGAACCGCGACAGAATTGTCGAGCCTTCAATGAGGGGGAATTGGTTCACAATATCCGGCATCCCCTGTTCGAAGGTCCGGGTGATGGCGGCCTTGAGGGCCGGGTCGGTGTTGGCTTCATGGCTGGTGACGGCCATGCGATAGGAGTAAATCAGGAACCGCTGTTCAAGCGTTCCGTTCTGCCTCATCGAGCCGTGGAAGTAATTTGAGGCTCCAACCGCCACGAGCATAGTGCTGAGGTGAGGTGGATTCATCGTGGCCAGAGCCGCCTGATCGCTCCCAGCGTAGGAGTCGCCCATGGTGCCAACTTTGCCATTGCTCCAAGCTTGAGTTCCCAACCATTCCACGGTGTCATAGCCATCGGGCGCTTCTTTGGAGAATGGATGCCACTCACCTTCAGAAGCGAGCCTGCCCCGCACGTCCTGTATTACACAGACGTACCCTCTTCTGGCGAAAAACTTCGCCTTCGTTGTTTGGGCTGCAACCGCTTTGTCGTATGGAGTGCGCTCCAAGATGACTGGGAACTGGCCTGACGCTCGGACTCCCTGGATCGCGGGGAAATAGATGTCCGTCGCCAACTTCACTCCATCTCGCATCTCAACCATAACGCTGTGGTCGATAACCACGTCATATTGCTGATGCGAACCCTCGTAGCTCGTTCGCGCGGGCCTGGGAGCTTGAAATGTCAGAGTCTGGATGGCCTGCGCTTCGGTTTCGAGTTTGTCCCATGAATACGTTGCAGGTATCAATGCGACGTCGGCCCAAGTAGCGACCTGATCTGCATAGTGCGGGCTCCCAGCATGCCCGGACGCCCCCAGAGGAACAACCCATTGTGAGTTGTCCCAATCTGCGGTGTCCCAGACGTAACGGGCCACCGACATGCCAGTCATGGTGTATGGATCGGCGGCGGGGAAACTCCCGGCTTGAGGGGTGTCGCCATCTCCGCCCATCGACACAGACGGCGGATCAAGCTGTTCCGCCAAATCAGGGAAGGCGACAGTTAGCGGGTGGGTGGGGTGAGTCTGGTGAACTCTGCCCCAGGTCCATGTGTCCATGTCATCGCCCAGGGATTCAGACAGGTCGTCCACTCCGTCGGCGAAGGCGCTGGCGATCAGAGAACTCCAATTGCTGCCCGGCGGCAAGAGGCTTTCGTCCCCTGTTTGAGCGTGAGTGACCAGCAGGGAGGCGATCTGACGAACATGTCCCGGCGCTCCCCGCCCGCCCGCGACCAGCGCCTGATCAGCCATCGGCCCAAGGAGATGGTTGAGAACCTGACGATGCAACTGCTGCCGGAACGCGCTGTAGATCGTCGGCGCGATCAGATTCTTGTCCATTGAGCCGTCCCAATCTGCCATTCGCTCTTTGGCAGTGGCCGAAAGCTCGTTCCGAGGCGGAGTCCGTGCGATGATCTCAGAATACACCTGAGCCGGTATCGATACGATTTCAGAGTGGACGCCCGCCATGTCTTCGACTGTCGCCCCCGTCATGTCTGCGAGTCGGTCGTAAATCCTCCGCGCTCTGTACTCCGGCGCGAAATCCAGGGCTATGAAGTACGGATAATCTTTACCGGCAATACGGTTGTTGGCGGTAACCAGGAATCCGCTTTCCGGGTTGTTGATTCTGGTCAAATCCTCGAAAGGGATCGAACCTTCCCACTCGTGCTCTCCGGTCCAACCGGGGACAGGAAGCCATGCGTTCGCCAAAGTGCGAATCGGCACCTGGCCGCGATTCAGGTATCCGATGTTGCCTTGCGTGTCACCAAAAACGAAGTTATTGCACGGGTCCACCCACTGACGCATCGACTCATCGATCTCGCCGGCGTTCTTCGCCAGCAGCATGTCCAATAGCGACTCATAGCCCAGGTTGGGGCCAGTCGTCGCTGTGTACCGGAATGCGATGGCTTTGGTCCCGTCCGCGCTCTGGGATATGACAGGGCCGTGATGGGTCACCGGAACGTCGATCTCCACCGACTCGCCGTCTCGGACTTCGATAATCTCGTGCCGGACTTCAGCGGCCCGCCACTCATTCTTGAACTCATATTCCAGGCCGTTGGATGACTGGCGCAGATTCTCTACGTACAGGTCCTGATAGTCAGCGCCGGCGTGGGTGACGCACCAGGCCACGTCAGCGTTATGTCCGAAGTGAGGAAACCCGGGACATCCGGGGAACGAGAGGCCGATGACATCAAAATCGGGGCCAGCAATCTGATTTTGGTAATAGACGTTGGGAGTGTCCAGTCCCCGGTGAGGATCGCCGGCGATGAGGGGTTTTCCTGACGCTGTCTTGCTGCCGGAAAGCGCCCAGTTGTTGCTGCCCGCATCGTCGTCCTTCAGCCACTCGATCGCTCCGAGACCGGCAGACAGTTCCTCCAGGCCATTCAGGACTGGCCCGTCGTAGTTTTCGCCCGGTGGCGAGATAACGAGATGACCTGGCTGATACCCGGACAGAATCTCTGCGGCCCTATCGGCTCCGAACTCGTTCACAAGTTGCGCTCTCCACAACTTGCCCTCGAACACGCCCATCAGAATGTGTCGAATCTTGAACACCGCCAGGCTGTCTCTGACCGTCCAAGGGTCGGGAGTTTTGCCCGTCATCTGGTACTCGATGGGTAACACGCGGACTGAATCGATATAGGCGTTCACGCCAGCCGCGTAGGCTTCGAACATCGCCTTCGTGTCGGCGTTCAGCGCTTCCCAGTCACCTTCGGTGGACGCGCCTATCTGAAAACGACGCATCTGCTTGTCGTGTTCGATTCCTGACTCTCCGACGAACTCAGCCCACCGACCATAAGCCTTGTGGCGGTCGTAATCCATGTGCCAGAGCCTGTCCTGGGCTGTCGCGAATCCCTGCCCGAAAAATGCGTCATGGGTGGACTTGGCTCGGACGTGGGGGATGCCATGTTGATCGCGAATTATCTGAATGTCGCCATCCAGTCCAGGAAGCGATATGTCGCCATCAATGGGCGGGACCGCCGATTTCAGGTCTTGCGCCGAGAGCGAGTTAGATGTCATTTGCCGTGTCCTCCTCACCTGAGTCAATCACAATTTCAGACTGTCACACATGATACAGGGGGCGAGCGATTTGTAAAGCCACTCCCTTCAATTGGTCGGATTGCAGAATCTGGCATGCGGTATAATTTTCGTACATTGCACGTGAGGACAAAATATGAACAATATCGACGAAGCGATCTCCAAGGTCAATGGCAGCGTAGGAGTCGCCGCAAAACATCTCGATACAGGCCAGGAGATCAACCGCGATGCGCACGACATTTTCTTTACAGCCAGCACTCTGAAAGTCCCGCTGATCGTGGCGTTGTACCGTCTTGTGGACGAAAGCAAAATCGACCCGTCTGAGCGCATAGATTTCGCTGACTCCATGAGGGTCCCGGGTTCGTCGATTCTGAAGGTTTTGGGTTCTGGCCTGAATCCCACCATCCACGACCTGGCAATGCTAATGATCATCGTTAGCGACAACACGGCGACTGACCTGATCTTTGAGCGCGTCGGTAAGGATCGTCTGGAAGCCACGATTGCTGAAATGGGACTTGCCAACACCCGCATCCCCATGACGACGCTGGAATTGCTCTACAGCATCGTGGGACTTGACCCTGCCGACAATTCTGTAAGCTATGAGCAAGCCAGCCGAATGCTTCGCGATCAGCAACTGGTCCTCGATGCCGACGGGTTCCAGGAGGACAAATCAGATGTATCGACGCCGTCGGACATGTCGAAGATTCTTGAGATAATCCACTCCGGCGATTTCCTGAGCGACAGTTCCCGAGAGGCGGTTTTGAATATCCTTCGCAGCCAACAACTGAACAACGTGATTCCTCTCCTCCTCCCGCTTGGCACGACTTCGGCCCACAAGACCGGGAGTTATCACGGTGTCCGGTGCGACGTCGGTATCGTCTATGGCGAGAGCGGACCGTACACCATCGCGTTGATGGCTAAAGGCGTGTCCGGGATATCTCTCGAAACCGATCTCAGCCTGGCGCGCATTTCCAAAGCGATCTACGATGAGTTCAATCCAAACGCCTGAACGCCTTTGGCCCGACAGGCCGACAAGATGACCACAACGTACCGCGTTCTCGTCGCGGCAGACGACCCGCTGGCCAGAGCAGGGTTGGGAAACCTGATCGAGTTCGACCCGTCGATTGAGGTAGTTGCAAGCTCTGATGCCGCCGAAACCCTAGAAGCATCGATAGTGGCATTCGTTCCTGATGTGGTTGTATTGGACACAGGCTGGGACCCAGACGACGTTCTGGAATCACTGACCGACCGCAACACATCCGTCCGTTGGGTCGTGCTGGTCCCCGATGAGAGCCGCGCCGTTGATGCGTTTACCGCTGGGGCCGATGCCATACTTCTTCGCGACGCATCTTCAGAAATGCTGGGCGCCGCGATCCGAGGGGTTGTCGAAAATCTAAGAGTGCTCGCGCCTCAAGTCGCCGACGCCATCGACTCGCCAGAACCACGACCCCAGCCGTCCGAATCGCCTGAGTTGACTCGGCGGGAGATGGAAGTCCTGAAGCTGGTAGCTGAAGGCCAATCCAACAAAGAGATCGCTTTCAACCTCGATATTTCCGACCACACCGTCAAATTCCACGTTAACTCGATCTTCACCAAATTGAACGCCCGCAGCCGCACCGAGGCCGTGACTCACGCCGCCCGGTTCGGCCTCCTCTACCTGTAACCTAGCCATTCTTCCAGGTTCCACCCTGCCCAAAGGTCTCATGGTTTCGATTCATATCGCTGTTAGTCTGATTTCATGAAGGCGTGGCGAACACGCTTTATTTGATCCAGGAGACACCATAATGGCAGAGATACTGAGCAAACTATCCGAAGACCTGGCAGACATCGTCGAGGCGTCGGGATCCAGCGTGGCCCGAGTCGAAGGACGCCGACGACTGCCGGCCAGCGGGGTCGTGTGGTCGGATGACGGAATCATCGTCACAGCCCACCACGTAATCGAGCGGGATGACAACATTCGAATTTCTGTCGGTGGTGAGACGGTGAAGGCAACGTTGATCGGGCGCGACCCTACGACGGACGTAGCGGTGTTGCGAGCGGAAACCTCCGACCTTCCCACGACAGCCTGGGCCGGCCCCGACTCGGCCCGTGTGGGACACCTGGTCTTGGCCCTCGGCAGGCCGGGAGTCACCACGACCGCAACGCTGGGAGTCGTGAGCGCATTGGACGGCAAATGGCGGACTCCGGCGGGTGGACGACTGGAGCAATATCTCATGACAGACCTCGTCATGTACCCTGGATTCTCAGGCGGCCCCCTGGTGAACTCTGCGGGTGAAACTCTGGGAATCAACACCTCCGCCCTGCTTCGTGGCGTTTCTCTCACCGTGACAAAACCATCGCTGGACGGCATCGTCGAATCGCTTCTGGCCCACGGCCACATTCGTAGGGGATACCTGGGAATCGGCACTCAACCGGTCAGAATACCGGAGCGCATCACCGAGACCGTGGGACAGGAGACCGGCTTGCTGATCGTTTCCGTCGAGTCCGATAGCCCGGCGGAGAAGGCAGGGATGCTCTTGGGCGACACGATTGTTGGCCTCAACGAGAACCAAATCAAGAACGTCGATGATCTTTTGAGCCTTCTCAACGGGGACCTGATCGGACAGTCCGTGCCTGCAAGGATCGTTCGTGGAGAGCAGATCAGCGAACTGGCAGTCTCCATCGGCGAACGTAGTTAGGCAGAGGTAACCCGAACATGGCAACGTTACTCAAACAACTAAACGATGAAATACACAGCGAGGTCGAGTCCGTGTGGAACAGCCTCGCTCAGGTGCGGAGCGTCAATGGTCGAGGCGCCGGGGCCGGAACCGTATGGCACAAGGACGGTCTTGTGCTGACCAACGCTCACGTCGTCCAAAATGGCTCGATGGAGGTTGTCCTGCGCGACGGCAGAAAGTTTCCTGCCAGTGTTATCTCCCAGGACACAACGCTGGATGTGGCCGCACTGTCCATCGACGCTCATAACCTGCCGACGATACCGCTGGGTGAGTCCAAAAACCTGAGGGCTGGCCAGTTGGTTCTCGCCACCGGACACCCGTGGGGCGTGGTCGGAGCCGTGGCCGCCGGCGTCGTGATCGCCACGGGCGAGTTCTGGCCCGACAAGCCACAATTGCGCCGAGAGATGATCGCGGTGGGCCTGAATCTGCGGCCCGGCAACTCAGGCGGTCCGTTGACCGATGCCGAAGGGCGGCTGGTGGGCATCAATACTTTGATGACCGGCCCGGAGGTGGGCATGTCAGTCCCCGTCCACGTGGTCAAACGATTCTTGAAGGACAATCTGGGGTCTCAGATCGCAGCCTAGAAGCGGTAGCCTTCGCGCACTCGATCAGGTAGGAATTGTCATACGTTCCGCCGTGTTGGATCAACAACATTTCAATTGGCTCGATCCCATTGTGGTCAGTCAGGCGTTGAGGGTCAACGACGGTCTTTCCTGTGCATCCCGGAAATCGAGGTTATCCTGATCCGACCGATTCGTTATACCAGTCCAGAATCTCGCCCCCGGTCCAAACGAGCACATCATCGTGGGAAGTGATGTAATCGAGGATCATGTCCAGGTACTTTATCCGATGGGGCACACCAGAAATGTATGGGTGGGTTGCGATCGCCATCACACGCGCCGAGTCGGCGCCTTCACGATAAAGCGTGTCGAAATGGTCCTTGCCTCGCTCGTACATTTCTGGAGAGCGATGATTTTGGACCACGTACATCGGTATGTCGTTCATCTCCAGCGTGTAAGGCATGGATACCAGCCGGCCAGATTTCGTTTTGAGAACGTAAGGCTGGTCGTCGTTCACCCAATCGCAGACGTATTCGATTCCCGCCTCTGCCAGCAGGTCTGGAGTGTCCACCGTCTCTGCCAGTCCCGGCCCCATCCAGCCTCGGGGAGCGACGCCGCTGAATTCTCGAATCGTGTCGATCGTCTTGGCTATGACGCCAGGTTCGTCATCCTCCAGCGGCAAGGCTCTCTGAACAAAACCGTGGCCCATCAACTCCCAATCGCTGTCCACCATCGCCTGGACTATCTCTGGATAGGTGTTGCACACTGACCCGTTGAGGCTGATGGTGGCCTTGATGCCGTACTTGTCAAGAACTTCCTTCATCCGCCAGAACCCGACGCGCATGCCGTAGTCGTGCCAACTGTAGTTGGGAACGTCTGGAACCACAGTTGCGCCCTGGGGCGTCGGCAGGATGGCGCGGGCCATCTTCGCGTTGAAGTCCCACTCCTCAACGTTGAGGATGAACCAGAATGCCACCTTTGCTCCGTCAGGCAGGCGTAGCGGTGGTCTGCTGACAATCGACGAGTAATCTGCTCTGGGATTGCTCATGAAATCTGTTTCCTCTGCAACATCAACCCAGCACGGCGATGGCTTCGATCTCAATGTCCAGACCTGGCAGCGCAAGAGCCGTGATCTCGACCAGCGAATTCGCGGGATTCTGGCCGTCGAAATACTCATTAAACAGGTCAATTTGTGCTTGGTCCACGGGAAACCAATCGCTCATTTTGGTCACGAACGTCGTAATTTTCACGATGTCCTGGGCGGTCCCGCCCTCGGCTTCGACAATTCTCACCACTCGGCCCAGTGTAACCTTGAGTTGGTCCATCGCCGAACCGCCTTCGGCGGAGGTTCCTCGGGCCGTGCATCCTGAGACATAAAAGGTGTCCCCAGCCCGGACCGCTCTGGCGTATGTCGGGCCTGCTGGCGCGATGTCAGGATACTCTTTGCGTGTTTTATCCATGTTGCGTTGTACCTCGCATTGGAATGAAAGGCCTAATCGGCTCTGACCGCGGACTGTGCCGCTTGCTTCTGTTCCCACCAATCCCACATTGGTTTTGCGGTCGTTTCGTCGGTGGTGAACTCGACTGCTCGAATGAATTCGTCAACTGCTCTCGGCCCAACATCGTCCGCCAGAGCTTCGACGAACTTGATTCGGTCGTTCACTCTTTGTGGAATCCAATCGACGTAGTACGGGGTGACGCGGGTCCGATTCCGGCGCTCGCCGCGCTCGTACATGATCTGTTCCAGAGCCATGCGGATGGTCCGCTCGTCGGTCCAACTGGCCCGATAGATCACGGTGCCTCCGACTCCAAGAATGTAAGTCATATTAGGAAGCGAGCCATATGCCTGGTGAACGGAGCCGTCCAGGCCATCAACCAGCATCCGGCGTTCGATGCTCCATCGCTTCACCATGTCTTGAGCGTTGGATACTTTTTCTTCGATGGAGGTGTGGCAGGGATACGTTTCGCCCGGATGAGCTTCGCGAACATAGACGAACACGAAGTCGATGCCTTGCGGCCCGAATTCTTTGGCCAAAGGCTCCATGGCTGGCACCGCCAGCCCACAGTACGGTCAAGTTATCGCCCCGAACTCGATCATAACAGGCGATCGGGACCACAGGTCCGAGAGTCGGATTCTTTCGCCAGTGGCGGCGTCGATCAACTCACCATCCGGCGCCTTCTCCCCCGCTTTCATCACATTCGGGAAATTCTCGAAAACTTCCGGATGCATGTCGATTGGGAATGTTTCATAGTTGTAATTTTCCACCGTTCGCCTCCCGTCAGAATGATTTGCCGTTCCAAAACTCCGATTATCCGGTCACTACGTTCTTGGGGTTGCCTTCCAGAAACGCGATCACATTCTCCACGACACCCACATTCAGCGCCTCGACGCCCTCCGGTGTCATGTCAGCCATGTGGGGGGTGAACACGATCTGCTCGCACGACAACAGCGGGTTGTCGGGCGACACCGGCTCGATGTCGAACACGTCGATGGCCGCTCCCGCCAGATGTCCGGAGTTCAAAACATCCGCCAGCGCTTCTGTGTCCACCAGTTCTCCTCGGCCCCCGTTAATCAACAGGCTGCCGGGTTTCATTGATTCCAACTGAGCGCGACCGATCATCCCTCGCGTCTCCGGACTTCCGGCCACGTTGAGGCTCAAGACATCGCAACCGGCCAGCAGTTCATCCATGCTCACGTACTCGACGCCCAGGCGTTTCGCCCGTTCATCCGATGGGTTGAACGTCCAGGCTATCACCTTCATTCCGATCGCGTTGGCCAACCGAGCGAGCTCCCCGCCGACGGCTCCGGTGCCCACAATTCCCAGCGTTTTGCCTTGCAGAAAGATGTTTTCTACCTTTGCCCATCGGCCGGCTTTGACCTCGGCAGTCTGGTAGCCTGCCCTCTTTGCTACAGCAAACATCAAACCAAAAATATGCTCTGCTACTGAAGGGGCAGTCCGTCCCGGTTGGTTGGACACAACAATTCCGAGTTCTGATGCCACTTCAAGATCGATCATATCTGTGCCGATTGAGCAGGTGGCGATCATCTTCAGATTCGGCAACTTGCGCAGGTCGTCGCCAGTCCAGTTCACCGCGCCTCTTGTGTTGAGAATTATGTGCGCGTCGATCACGCGAGCTATCTTCTCATCGTTGTCGGCTGGCCTGTCGGTGTGAACAACGACACTGCCGAAAGGGTCGAGTTTTTCCAGGTGATCCGAACCTTGAATCTGTGGAGGATCGTCGCCTGGAACGACGAACAATACGCTGTCAGTTTGTGTCATTTTCCACTCTCATCAATATTCAATTGGGGCTGGGCTTCATTTTTGAGATAGTCGAACCCTAATGCCGACAATGGGCAAAGTCAAGAAGGGGTCGTGCCTATTGATCACTCACACTTTGTTGGTTCAGGCGTTGCGAATTCATGTTATGTCGGCTAAAGTGAAACACATGATTTGGATTGGACGGATAATCACAGTACCCTTGGGAATCATTCTGCTGGCGTTTTTGCTGGTGGCGGTTGTGTTGCTTCAGGTCAACGATTCGTTCCTGAACCCGAAGTTTTATCGCGAAACGCTGAGAAGCGCAGACATATACAATTTCGCGCTGAACGACTTGCCCCGCTCATTTTTGGATGAGGCCCGCCTCATGCCGCCGCAGGACATTGACCCCAGCCTGGACGAAAATCCTTTGGTAACTTCGGGGCTGACCACAGACGATCTTGTAGGGGCGCTCGTGCGCGCTCTGCCGCCCACCTGGGTGCAGGATGTGGTCGAGCAGGTTCTGGACGAGCCGGGAGACTATATCACCGGAGAACGCGATGATTTCGCGATCACGATACAGGCCGGGGACCGGGTGTTGACCGTGGTTGAGGAGTTCAAAGCTCTCTCGCGCCAGGCCGACGCCTATAATTTGCTGTTTGAGCAGGTCGTCATCCCAAATATTGAGGATGCCCTGGAGACTGAGTTGCCCTTTGGAATCGAGGTCACCGCAGATCGGATTGTGGAATCGGTCCGTCTTGTCGTCCCACCAGAGTGGGTGCAGGCCAACGTGGAATCCGCTCTGAATTCTATAACTCCGTACGCCGTGGGAGAAACGGACTCTTTCGAAGTTGGGGTCGAGCTTTCTGGCCGAGTTGATGTCGCCCTTGCCGAAATCAAAGCGATTCTTCTGGAGTCCGACGCCTACGATCTGGTCTATGACGAGGTCGTGGAACCGATAATCAGCGACAACATTGGGACGTCCGTGGACCTGCCGTTCAATATAACGATATCCAGGATAGAAATAACCGAAGCCATGCGGCAGGTGGCGCCTGCCCAGTGGGTGCAGGAACAGGCCGAACTCATCGTTGACGCCGCCGGACAATACGTCACTTCGGAGACAGAGTCGCTGAATATTGACATTGACCTGCGCGACAACAAAACCGACGCTCGCGAAGTTCTCATCCAACTCGCCCGGCAGAAGTTCGAGGGAGCAGTGGATAATCTGCCTCCCTGCTCAAATGCGCAGATCGGGGCTCTGGTGTCCGGCGGCCTCACGACAATGCCCGAGTGCATGCCCGAAGGCGGCTCTGCAATCGGAGATCAGGTGCGTCGAGTCGTGTTCGACACCGTGGACACCTTGCAGGGACAAATCGAGGAAGCTGTGGACACATCGGTCCTGTCGCAAATTCCCGACACGCTGACGTTTACCGACCAAACTCTAAAGAACGAACTGATCGCCAGCGGCTCCTCTGAAAACATCGATCTGTTGGATGATGTTAGGGAAATCATTGAGGACGGATGGACATACACTGACCAGGACCTGCGGGCCGATCTTCTGGAATTCGACAGCCAAGACAGCGTCGATCTTCTGGACGATGTGAGAAGCTTCCTGGCAGACGGGTGGGTGTATACCGAGCAGGACCTCCGCGATGAGATACGCGATGCTGATCCTGACGTGCTGGCCAACCTCGACGACGGTCGCGAGTGGTTCAAACGAGCGCGCACGTGGAGATTCCTGGTCTATCTGCCGGTCGTGTTGCTGATGATCATCATCGCGTTCCTCGGCGGGCGCAACTGGGCAGGCAGAGCCGCATGGGCGGCGGGTTATCTCGTGATCTCATCGGCGGCCATCTGGGTGCTGTTCGGCCCGGTATACAGCGGGCTGTCCGACGAGGGATTCGACAGGGCACGTGAGGAAGCGCTCGAAAGCATATCGCTTGAAAGTGAAAATTTCGTCGGCACCGAATCTCTGGTCATGAACAAGATTCTGGACACTGGCGAGTTCATCGTGGATGGGTTCGCTTCGGGCGTCGCAAGCAAAGCGCTCATCGTGTTTATTATCGGAATAATCATTCTGGCGGCAGCTATATTGTGGTCGAGATTCTTTGGGGACGAAATCGGGAGAATCTTGGACAGTTAGAGACGAATTATTGGAGTGAAACAAGATATGCCCAGAGTTCCAAGAATCACAGAACGCAGCCAGGTGGCCGAAGAGCACGGCGAAATATTTGATTCCATCACGTCCAGCCGAGGGCAGGTCAGCGGGCCGTTCTCGGTGCTGCTAAACAGTCCAGAAGCGGCGGGGCGCGCGGCGCATCTTGGCGCCTATCTCAGATTCGACTCCACACTCCCCGACGATCAGCGCGAGTTGGCGATCATCACCGCCGCGCGAGAGTTTGATTGCGACTACGAGTGGTCTGCCCACTCAGGCTTGGCGCAACGGGCAGGAGTTCGTGACGAAGCTATCGAGGTCGTCGCCAACAGAGGTTCCGTTGATTCGTTGACATCTGAAGAAGCAACCATCGTAAGCTACGGACGTGAACTGTTCCAGGACCACCGCGTGTCTGACGCCACCTTCGAGGCCGCCAAGGGGATGTTCGGCGATCAGGGTGTCACCGAGCTAACCGCGACGATGGGCTACTATGGCATGCTGGCATG
>JASLRP010000030.1 GCA_030743915.1 SAR202 cluster bacterium
TATTAGGCATCAAGCGCCTGGCGGAAGGTGGACATGAAGTCAACATGCCCCTTGTGTCGCTCCTCCGATGTACAGCGCATCCACACAAGCTCCGAGAAGTTGGGCAGTAGAGAGTTCTTCCTGTGCGGAGAGTGCGACCTAGTTCACGTTCCACGACGGTATCACCTGGCGCCTGAAGCTGAGCAAACCCGATACCTTCTGCACAACAACGATCCAAGCGACCTTGATTATCGGCGATTCCTGGGGCGGCTCTGGGACGTTATGCGCCCCGCTCTCGCCAGCGGAGCGCATGGCCTCGATTTCGGGTGTGGCCCCGGCCCGGCCCTCGTCCGAATGGCAATTGAAGACGGTTTCGACGTTGATGCCTACGATCCCTATTTCGCGCCTGACAAGTCGGTTTTGAAATCCAGATACGACTTCATAACATGCACGGAGACAGCAGAACACTTCGCTTCGCCTGCCGATGAGTTCAAGATGCTACATTCGATTCTCAAACCCAACGGACTTTTGGGTGTGATGACTTCCATGCCACCGGATTGGTCAACATTTCCGGCTTGGCACTACAATCGGGACCCGACGCATCTGGCGTACTACGCTCAGCGCACGATGCAGTGGATCGCGAACTCCCAAAATATGGAAGTCAGTTTCCCTGTTCCCAACGTCGCGATTTTTCGCAAACCGTCAAGACACCTGGGGCTTTGAAAGATCAACCGTCTCGCCCAACTGACTCATGGATAGCATTGACGGCGTTTCTCATCTCGCGCATCAGGATCGCCGGAGGGGGCGGCGCGACGTGAGTGTACCCAACTCCCAGTTCGAGCAGTTCCTGCGCCCCTAACGGGAAAGCAGCGTGGTTCATGGGTATCTGGAGCTTGGCATTGCCTGCCTCTTTGACCTGACCTGCGATTTTTTCAACCTCCGTCCTCAGACGTGGGTCTGCGGGGTCGGTGACGCCGAGAGTCTGGGACAAGTCTGTTGGTCCCAGCGCAACCAGATCAACGCCTTCCAGCGCAGCGATTTCCGGAACGTCCGCAATGCCCTTTGCGTCCTCGGTCATCACCGACAGAAGAATCTCCTGGTTGGAGGTCCTGACATGGTCTGCCCAGCTTACCGTTCCGAACCGCGCCGCCCGAGTTCCACCGGCTCCGCCTCGATCTCCCAGGGGCGGGTAGCGGACCGCAGAGACCGCCGCCTTTGCGCCCTCAATGCCGTCGACGTGAGGAATGATGATTCCCTGCGCCCCCATGTCCAGGAGACGAAGGATAAATCCGGGGTCGGTGTCGGCCACTCGCACCATTGGCGTGATGCCCGCAAGATCAGCGGCCACAATCATCTGCTGGATCAGCGGCAGGTCGAAGGCGGTGTGTTCCATGTCGATGAACGCCGCGTCGAATCCAGCCAATCCGATGATTTCGACGATCTGCGGATCGGCGAAACTGACGTATGTTCCCAGGGCCAACTGGCCCTCTCTCATGAGTTTCTTTACTCGATTTTCTCTCAACTTCATCTCCTGAAATGCCTCGATAGTTTATGCCGGATGAGTCTCGCCGAGTTTAATGTCAGCGAGATCGAGACGTCAACACATGCAGATTCAGGCAGGTGTTGGTTGCAGATCGACACTGCTATATCGCAATTCGTTACGTGATAGAATCGCCATAATCTAAGATAGGTCCTCCAGAGGTCAGGAAACAGACGTCGAGCAAACGGGAGAAGAAAACATGCAAAAGGCAAAAACCTCATCAGCGGTAGATTTGATCTTCCCGCCATCGGGCGACGACTGGCCTTCACTAAGACCTGAAGAAGCGGGCATTGATTCCGCGAAGCTTCAGGCCGCGATAGCATATTCTCAAAATCCTGCCCACGAGGGTTATCCTCCCGACCTCGGTGCCCATCTGGCGATGTCTCACGGCTCCAAGAGATACGATGACGGCCTGATAATCGGCCCAACCAAGACCAGAGGTCCGGTGACGGGCGTTGTGCTTCGCAATGGGCATCTGGTGGCCGAATGGGGTGAACCTCATCGTGTGGACATGACGTTCAGCGTCACCAAGAGTTTTCTCTCCACGGTCGCCGGGTTGGCCTGGGATCAGGGGCTAATCAATGACGTTCACGACCCGGTAGGCGATTACGTCCACGATGGCGGATTCGACTCTGCTCACAACCGCAAGATCACCTGGGACATGATGTTGAGGCAGATCAACGAATGGGACGGCTCGATCTGGGGCAAGCACTACTCGGCATCGAACCCTGATGATGTTCTGCGTCCGCCGGCCGAGCCGGGGACTGTATACGAGTATAGCGACGCTCGCGTGAATCGCCTTGCATTGGCCCTGCTTAGAGTTTGGAGGCGCCCGCTTCCAGAGGTCTTGAAGGAACAGGTTATGGACCCGATCGGCGCATCGGATACCTGGCGTTGGAACGGCTATCGCAACTCGTGGGTCATGATCGACGGCCGACGAGTCCAGTCGGTTAGCGGCGGAGGGCACTGGGGCGGCGGCATGTGGATCAGCGCCAGAGATCAAGCGAGGTTCGGAATGTTGAGTCTGGCCAGGGGAAACTGGGCAGGGGATCAGATCATTTCGGATGACTGGGTTAAGATGGCGACGACGCCTGGGAAGATTAACCCCAACTACGGATTCATGAACTGGACTCTGAACACTGACCACAACCTGATGCCAAACGCGCCAGCGGACAGTTTTTTCCATTCAGGGGCCGGGACAAACCGCGTTTGGGTTGTGCCGTCTATGAATCTCGTCGTGGCGCTGAGATGGGTTGGCGCCGAACACTTCAATGGATTCGTCGATCGATTGTTGTCAGCGGTGTCCTGAGCCTACTGTTATTTCGTTAGAGAGCGCCAACTTTCGTGTTGGGGGCCGGTGTCTTCGTACTCCGTGTACACGACCCGGCCAACGTCCAGTCGGAAAAGCACGTATCGCTCTTCGATATCGTAGTTCGAAGCCTGGACTACAAGTTGGCGTTCGTCAGTGTCATCGGTTTCAATCGCGGTGCCATCGACCAGAAATTCTCCGCCCTCTCCGGCGTTGGTCCGAACGGTCGAGTGCAGGGCATACCTTTTGTCGCCATGCAGGTCCTTCCGTTTGGGAGACGTCGGCTCCATGAAGACATAGAGATCGTCCCCACCGATGATGGGCGTGACCGGGTGGACTCTTGGCGCACCTGAAGGCTGTGTGGTGGCCAGATAGCATATCTGGCCGTCTAATCGCTCTCGGCCCAATTTTGCCAGCGACTCTGCCATTTCTTCGAATTCTTTCCACGTTGACAATATCCGGCTCCTGTGACTTGAACCCGCGCTCCCGAATGATTATACGATGAAAGCCCCGAATTCTGAATCACCCTTAAGCATGATTTCTGCGGATAGCGCTGCGGTTACGTCGATATTGACCGTATCCGGTCCACCAATCTTGGCAAAGTCTCGCCTGTGGAGCCTCGCAAGACCAGATCGGCGGAGCTTGAAAGGGGCGTAGGATTCGGGTTGGCCTCGATGAATATCCCCCCGTTTCCCTGGACCATCGAAGGGAAGCTGGCCGCAGGGTAAACCGTCGCAGAGGTGCCGATGACCATCATGCAGTCGGCCATCTCGGTGTGGTGAAAACAGGTTTCCAACACGCTTCGAGGGATTGGCTCCCCGAACATGACGGTATCGCTTTTGACCAGACCTGCGCAGTCCGGGCAGGACAGTGGGTAAGATTCGCCTTCGAAGTGGTCGCGATGCCACCTTGCTTCGCAGTTTATGCACCTCATTTTGGTGCGATTGCCGTGAATTTCGGCCAGATTCTCTTGCCCAGCCTGGGCGTGCAGATCATCGACATTCTGGGTGATGGTCATTTTCAGGATGCCCATTCGTTCAAGATCGGCCAGCGCGTAGTGGCCTGGGTTGGGCTTGGCCTGCTCAATGGCTTCTCGAAATTGGGCGCGGTCCGGGTCGTTCTGTTGGGTTTGTTGTTCCTGCCACCACGCTTTGGGGTCTCGCAGAAAATCTTCGTACCCATTCATTGTTGGTTCGCCCAGTTTGGTCCACAATCCGCCGGGGCCTCGGAAAGTCGGAACGCCGCTCTCCACGGAGAGTCCGGCTCCAACCAGCGCTACAACATACTGCGACCTCGCAAGGCGTTGCGCGGCCTGCTCCAGGTTCAGGTTTTGGTCCGCGGCATTCATGAATTCTGTACTCCTAGGATTATTGGGTCGTAGTTGGAACAGGTCGGACCGACCCGATTGCTACATCAAATCGATTCATGCGAGAAAGTCGTTCAGGACCGATAATATCCGATTCGGCAGTCGTGATGAAACACTGCTGATACAATGACGCCTTGTCGAGAATCAACGCGCGTCGGTTTGCATCAAGCTCCGAGAGAACATCATCCAGAAGCAGCACAGGCTCCTGACCCCGACGGATTTTCAGATGTTCGGCCTCCGCCAGTTTCATTGCCAGCACAATGGTTCTCACCTGGCCTCTTGAGGCGTACGCGCTGGCCTCCATTCCGTCGATCTGTGGCTCAACGTCGTCGCGGTGAGGTCCCAGAGTCGTGAATCCCTGCGCGATTTCTCGATCTCTTTCCTCGGTCAATCCTTCTGTCAGGATTTCGGCGGCGATATCGACGGTTATTTCAGGCGGCATGTCAACGCTGGGTCGATACACCAACTCCAACCTGTCATCAACGCCGCCGAGTTCGGAGTGGAGCGGAGCGGCAATAGCATTCAGGCTCGACAGCGCGTTGGCCCTCTGTTCAATGATGAATGCGCCTTCCGCCACCAGTTCCACATCCCAGAATTGCAACTCATCCGATGACGCCGAGCGCTGGCGTATTCTCTTCAACAGATGATTTCGCTGGGCGAGGATTTTTTGGTAGCGTTGGAGGCTGCGCAGGTATCGGTCATCCAATTGCGAGATCAGTATGTCCAAATAACGGCGCCGGACCGACGGCGTTCCGTACACCAACTCAAGGTCTTCGGCCCTAAACATGACAGCATTGAGAATTCCAACCACGGTAGACGCCCGCCGTCCCACTCCGTTGACCCGAAAGGACTTGTGAAACGTGGCTGTTTCGGCAAAACGGGCCTCAGACTCTGAGGATGGCGCAAGTGATGCTCCGGAAACGGAGAAATCCACCTGGAGCCTGACATCGCCGTCGGCGAGGGTCAAATCGGCCATAATCTGAGCGTGGGCGTGAGGGACTGCCCGCGCCTGGCTGTTCACCATTTCGCGGTCTGCCGAAGCTCGATTGGACTTCGCGATGGCTAGCAAATACGCGGCTTCCAGCAGGTTGCTCTTGCCCTGACCATTGGCGCCTTCAAGTAGAATGAGGCCCTCCGGGAACTCCAGAGACAAGTTCTCGTAACTTCTGAAGTTGACCAGGCTCAATCTGGAGATGTAAATTTGAAGTCTCCAAACGTTAAATCGAGGATTCGCTCGACGATTTTAACATAGGGCCGATTTCTCCAATTCTTATGGATGCAGGACAACATGCCAAGTTATGACACAAACGCCCTGGCGCTGGCAGGCGGCGTCGGAGGGGCCAAGCTGGCGCTAGGACTAGCCAAAATCCTGACACCGGAGCAACTCACCGTCGTCGTGAACACTGGAGACGACGAGGTGTTCTACGGGCTTCACGTCTCGCCTGACCTGGACACCGTGATGTACACGCTGGCGGGAATCGCCAATCCAGAGTCCGGGTGGGGGATTACGGGCGAGACTTTCAACATGCTGGAGCGACTGAGCGCCTACGGCGAGGACACCTGGTTCGGTCTCGGAGACAAGGACCTGGCGACCCACATTCGCCGGACGGATTTGTTGAGAAATGGCGAAACGCTTTCTGAGGTTACGGCGAAACTTGCTACGGCCCTCGGCGTCAATCACGGCATCGTCCCGATGACTGATGACTCTCTCAAGACCGTAGTGGACACAGAAATAGGCTCTCTGGCGTTTCAGGATTATTTCGTCAAACATCGAAGCGAGCCGAAAGCCAACGCGATTCGATTCGAGACGGATGGCGGCGCGAGTCCATCCCCAGGGTTCGATAATGCCCTGAACGATGCTGACATCATCGTATACTGCCCATCCAACCCGTACCTGAGTGTCGCCCCGATTCTGGAGGTTGCCGGAGTTCGTGAACGAATCAAGCTATTTTCAGGCAGGAGGGTTGCAGTCAGCCCAATTGTCGGCGGCGAAGCGATCAAAGGCCCGGCGGCCAAGCTGATGGCAGAGTTCGGAGTCGAGCCGTCCTGTGTCGATGTGGCGAAGCAGTACGTCGGCCTATGTGACTTGTTTGTCATCGACGACGTGGACGCCGGACGAGCCAACGATATCGAAGCGCTGGGCATGGACGTTCTGGTCTGCAACACGATCATGAACTCTGATGAAGACAAGACCGAACTGGCCGGAAAGGTCCTGGATTTTGCCCTCCGGTAACCTCCACTCCAACTCAATCATAGGCATCATTCCGATGAAACCGGCGGCGCAGGCGAAAACCAGGCTGGCATCGGTCCTTGAGCCAAGTCAGCGCGCAACGATCAGCCTGAACATGCTGGAGGTAGTCGCAGAAGCCGCAGTCTCGTGCTCCCTGAGCAAGGTCATCGTCCTCGGAGGAGATTCCGCGATACATGCAGCAGCCGAGAAATGGGGAGCTGAATGGATTGCAGACAAGGGCAGGGGACTGAACGCTGAAGTGTCAGCCCAGATTGAAAGCAATTCCACGTCAGGAGCCGGGTCGATGTACCTGCCTGGAGATTTGGCGTTGTTGACGTCAACTGATGTGGACCAGGCCCTCAACGCCTCAGAGCGCGGAACGCTGCTGACCATGTGTCCGGCAGTGGGCGACGGCGGCACCAACGGATTGGTCATACCTGCCCAAAGCCAGTTTCAGATACAATTGGGCACGGACAGTTTCAACAGACATAAGAATTCAGCGGACCGTTTGGGCCTTCCATATGCCATCGTGGAAACGCGGGGATTCGGGCTGGACCTCGATACGGCCAGTGACCTTGATGAGCTTCAGCGAATGGCGCCAGGAGCGCTCGAACGCCTGCTGCGACCGGGAGATGAAAACTGACATTGAATTTCGGAATCCTACTGCCAACACGCGGCCTGCTTATGCAGGGCGACCAGCCAAAGAACATCGACAAGATTCTCGATATGGCCGAGACAGCCGAACAGGCCGGCGTCGAGTCGGTCTGGGTTGGCGACAGCCTGACCGCTAAACCTCGGCTTGAGCCTCTGACCGCGCTGGCGGCTGTGGCCGCTCGGACAAAACGAGTGAGGTTGGGGACCGGTGTCATGCTTGGCGCCCTAAGGCACCCGTTGTTGTTGGCTCACGCTGCGGCAACCGTTGATCTGATCTCTGAGGGTCGGTTGGTGCTGGGGATGGGCGTTGGAGGCGCATTCAACGATGCTCAACGTCAGGAATGGAAGAACGCCGGGGTCGATCCTTCAACGAGGGCGTCCAGATTTGAAGAGGTCGTGCATCTCCTCAAGCGGCTCACGGCGGGCGAACGGGTCACTCATAGTGGACGACACTTCCAGATGGAGGACGTCGCAATCGCCCCGGTGTCGCCCAATGAAGGCGGCACCCGAGTGCTGATCGCCTCGCACTGGAGGGCCAACCGAGACAGCCAATTCGAGCGCGCCGCGAGATTGGGGGACGGCGTGATTTCCATATCCGACTATCCTGATGAGTTCACTCAGGTCAACGAACGAGTCAAACACCACGCGGAAGCATCCGGGCGCGACTATGAATCGATGGAGCGGGTTTTCTACATGACGGTCAACCTGAACCCGGACTCCGAAGCGGCCACAGGCGAGGCTGATCGATTTCTAAAACTCTACTACGGAATCAACATCTGGGGCGAGCGCTGGGGACCGTTCGGAGCGCCGGAATTGGCAATCGAACGCATCCGCCGGTACCAAGAGGCTGGTGCGCAGACCATCGTGGTCAGGTTCGCGTCATTCGAGCAGGAGAACCAACTCGACACCTTTCTGACGGAGGTGGCCCCGGCGTTCCAGGACTAATCAGTCCGGGGTGATCCGGCCAATTCGAGGAATTCCTCTTCAGACAATACATCGACTTCGAGTTCTACAGCGGATGCCAGTTTCGAGCCAGCATCAAGCCCTGCCACCAGAAAATCGGTGCGTTTGCTGACGCTCCCAGACACGGCGCCGCCCAACTCTTTGATCCGAGATTCAATGTCGGAACGGCTGAAATTCGGGAGGCGGCCAGTCACCACGAACCGCTTGCCTTCAAGCGTTTGCTCAATGCTGGCAGATTCGTCAATGGCCTGCTCCATCTGCGCGCCGGCTTCTTTCAGCTTATCGACCACGACGATGTTGCTTTCGTCTGCGAAATAATCGACAACGCTCTGCGCGATCTTGGGGCCAATACCAGGTATGCCTGATAAATCCTCTGCCTCCGCGGATTTCAAGGAATCCAGATTACCTTTGTTCCGAGCTAGAAGGGAAGCAACCTCAGTCCCAACCAGGTCAATTCCCAAGGACACGAGGACGCGACTGAAAGGCTGTTCCTTGCTCTTTTCGATCGCTTCCAGAAGGTTTGTTACGCTCTTTTCGGCCATGCGTTCCATCTCAAGTATTTCGTCTCGATGGTTTTTCAGCAGATAGATGTCGCCAACGTCTTTTATGAACCCTTTGTCAATAAGCGCTTCGCCCTGTTTGACGCCCAGACCTTCAATGTCCATTGCCCCACGGCTGACAAAATGCTCGATCAGACGGACCAGTTGAGCGGGGCAGGCGCTATTGACGCAGTAGGAAGCCGCCTCGCCCTCCCGACGGACAATATTGTGCAGGCAGCTAGGGCAATCTGTTCTCATTTCGAATTTTCCTGGATCGCCTTGACGATATTCCGGCAAAGCTCTGACCACTTGAGGAATGACCTCCCCGGCCCGTTCGACCACAACACGGTCACCGATACGCAGGTCTTTCTCGACAATGTAGTCCTCGTTGTGGAGCGTCGCCTGCCTGATTGTTGCGCCGCCTATAACCACTGGCTCTAGAATCGCATAGGGATTAATGCGTCCGGTTCGCCCGACGTTATATTCGATTCCGTTTAGTGTTGTCTCTTCCTGAGTGGCAGGGAATTTATAGGCGATGGCCCACCGGGGTTCCCGACCGACATCACCCAGATGATTCTGGTAGTCGAACCTGTTGACTTTGATTACAACGCCGTCACAAGCGTAATCCAGAGACTCGACGTTCTCCGTCCACGAGCGATAGTAGTCCAGAGCTTGAGATAGTGTTGTCGCCAGGAAGTTGTTGGTGTTGGCTTTGAATCCCAGATGAGCAAGATAGTCCAACCCATCAGATTGCGAATTCAATTCTGGCAATCCTTCGGAGTA
>JASLRP010000031.1 GCA_030743915.1 SAR202 cluster bacterium
GCTCCACCAGACACATCAGACACGACCAGATCAACCACCATTTCACTTATCAAATCTACCCATCCAGCAACGCATTGGCCAGACCGTCAAAATCATCCACGACCATATCCGGCTTGTATTGAGTTGTGTCTTCATAAGGAAGCCCGTAACGATTCACGTACGCGCCTCTGTACCCGCTGGCCCGCGCGCCCATAATGTCGAAGGCGTGCGCCGCCACCATGAGAATCTCAGAAGGCTCCGAGTCCAGAAGTCGGGCGGCCGTTCTGTACACCGAAGGATGAGGCTTGAAGTACCCCGCCTCCTCCACAGAGATGATTCGATGGAACTCGAACTTTATCCGATTATCCGCCAGATGCTTGAGGAACCAAGGCTCGCCGTTGGACAGCGCCACCAGCCGATACTTCCCCTGCAATCGGTCCAACCCCCTCACAGAGTCCTCGTAAGGTCGCAGATTTTGCCATACCTGCATGAACCGATCAATCTGTCGATTGTTGAACTGGATATCGTTGGCTCGCAAACAATAGGCCAGCGCCCGACGGCAAGTCTCCAGGTACCCGCTGTGACCCAGCATCATCATCGAATCCTGATACTGCTCGATACGCTGCCTCGCCCTCCACTGCGCCCAGAAATCCTCTCCGGTCATCTCAGAGCCAAGCTCTGCCATCAACTTTTGGGTCGGGGGAACCAGGCTGCCAGTCAGGTCCAGCACAGTGCCGAACACATCAAAGGTCAACGTCGTAATCGTTTTCAACGATTCATTCGTCATTCTTTGGGATTCATCCTTCGGAACAGAGTGAAACTAATCCTATCCGATTCAAGGTGGCTCTGCCAGACCAACTCCGACTAAACCTAAACGCCCGACGATTCAACGTCGGGCGCGCTGCAACTCTGAACGAAATCCCCACTCTTAAGGCTGATAGCTAGAGGTTGGCCAATCACACTTCGTGATAACGCCACGCCCTGAAGCCGTAGTACAGTCCGCCCAAAATGGTGCTGAAAATCGTTGCGAACGTGATAAACGGCATGATCGCCGGAGACCTCACAGACCGAGAGACAAGCAGAACGTTCCTCACTCCATCAGGGTATGCAATCTTCGCATAGAAAAATCCGAACCACCCGCCGATCAAACCTCCTGCCACCGCAATCAGCAGACCAATGGCCAGTATTCTCCACGGTGTTTCTGGTTTGAAGTACGCCAGAAATACCGCGAAGCTGGATGAGACGCCGATTGGAAACACCAGCAACCACATCGGAGGCGTGTACAATCCAGGAATCACCCAGAATGTGATCACCAGACCTGCGATGCCAAATAGAAGCCCGAATATTATGGCCAGTCCGCCTCGGAGCCCTATCGCAAACATATATTCTGTGGACAGCATGAACGACCCTGATCCTTCTCGCTAATGTTTGTTTGATTATACCAATCAGGTGATGATTAGCGCCATCTTACTGCGACGCTCAAAGGCCCATGTCACGCGGTTGCGATTGCCTAGCGTTCGTCGATCTTCCCCACATTCGAGCAACCGGTATTTTGCCCGACAAAAGAAAAGGGGCGTTCGAAAACGCCCCTGAATTCATCGCCGGATGATTCTAGTTGTCAGACTGTGCCACTGCAACTCTTCCAATTCCCAGAGCCGCGGCTCGGCTGATAACCTCTTCGCGCTGCTCGGCGGTCAAAGGAAGCGTCGGCAGTCGTGCGTCGCCGCAGTCAATACCGAGACGCTCACTTATCATGGCCTTCAAAACCCCGTGGAACCCCAGGTCCCGAATGATATCCGTGACTTTCGAGGCTCGAGCCTGAGCCGCCTGGGCCGCCGGGATGTCCCCTGCCTGGTACGCCCTCCAGATGTCCACCCATAGCTCCGGCGCGGCGTTCGGTGGGCCATCCACGCATCCTGTTGCCCCGTTTATCATCGCCGGGAGCATCAGCATCGAGTTGCCAATCAGCACGTCCAGTCCCATTTCAGCAAACGATCTAACGTTGCTCTGATTCATGGCCGAGTGCTTTAGCCCTTTGAGTTGGGGCACGCCGTCCTGAATCTTTTTCATCAGTTCCGGCGTAATCTCAA
>JASLRP010000032.1 GCA_030743915.1 SAR202 cluster bacterium
AGGCGGCGCTGAACGGGCCGGGCGCCGAGGCGATTCTGTGTCCCAGCGCCCGGTTCATGCTCACATCGACCATCGTTTTCAACGACGTGAACCAAAAGCTTTATACCCAGGGGTTCCCGACAGACGACACGCGGGCCTTCATCAAGGTGGCCCATGAGAGCGTCGTGGAAGGTATCAACGCCGGGAACCAGTCCGGCGCGGAGCTTCGCAACGTCATCATCGACGGTTCGCGCCCGGAGTACGGCACAGGTCTGGGCGGTCTCATCGAGTGGGGCGGCTCGGCCACAGGCCAGGTTGTGGAATACGTCAAAGCCTACGAGCCACGGGGCTGGTCTGTCCTGGTCGTGGGAGAAGGCCCTGAACCCCGATGCTCCGACGCCACCATCCGATACAACGAGCTTGGCCCAGGCGGACGCGCCGAATACATCTTCGCCGATGGAATTTCGCTGGCCTGCCGCAACAGTCTCGTCGAGCACAATGTCATAACAGACGTCACCGACGGCGGCATCGTAATCTTCCAGGCTCCTGGTTCTCTGATCGCCAACAACACCATCCGCAGCGAGAACCGCATCATGTTCTACGGCATCTCGATGGTGGACTACGGCCCCTACGATGGCGACTTCCGAGGCACTCGCGTTATTGGCAACACCCTGGAGGCCAACGGAGCGCTGATGCGTCACGGCATCGACATGGGCGTCGGCGTGGTCTGCTCGCCAGACGCCGAGATTGTCGAGATCAACTACGGCGCGGTGGTCAACGACAACGTCCTCAAGGGCGATTACATGGGCTACGGATTCCCCATTCGAGGAGCAAAAGACTGGACAGCAATGGGCAACATAGACCTCTCAAATCACCTCACTCCCGAGGTCGGAAACGAGATGTGCTTTGACAGTCCCGTGGCTCCTCCGGATGGCTTCCAGCTCGACGCCGAACAGGTTGCAGGAGAGTTCCAGAGCGAGTACCAGTCCGTTACCTTCGGGACCGCCGGCTCGATGTGGCCCATTCAGCCCATCGTCTCCGAGGAGTGCATGGGCAACCTGATCGGACAGGACGTGTTGACCGCCATCAGGACCCAGTCGTCGGTCCCAATATGGGAGGCGCTGGAGGCGACGCCTCAAGGCCCGCTGCTGGGACGCTGCGTGTCGGTCTATGAGCCTCCCGCTTTCGACACCTCCGCCGACGTGATGGTGGTCGTGGAAGACTGCGTGCCCCTCTGCTCGAACATCACCCTCTGGAACATCTCGGAGTTCGCCACCGCCGACACCAGCAACGCGAAATTCATCATCCAGGACTTCGATGTGACGTGCCCAGGCCTGCCTGACTCGCTGGCTCCTGACCAGAAGGCGTCCTGCGTCATCAACGACTACATCGCCCCCGGCTTCCAGACCCTGAACTGGCACGGCATCCCCGGAAACCCGGCAAGCAACTGGGGCATCACCTACCCGCCGGAAGGGTGATGGGTTAGTGAAACTGTAAAAGGTCGTTTGAGACAAAAGCATGTGACAGCTTTATAATTGATGGATGGAGATAGCACACTGCCGATAATCTCCAGCGAATCAATGATCACATGACGGTAACGACATGTCTCAGGAAGCACAGGCGACCAGTATGGATGCTAATACATCGAAGAACCTCCAGGCAAAGCTGTCTGTCGAACTCAAAACAGCCGTCGATGCCGCATCCGAAGAGATTTTTGAGGACGGCATCGAGTCCGAGTTTTCACGCACGCTGAACCGTCTGGTTCAAAACTTTGGGGAACCGGCTGTCAAAGCGATTGAAAAGGTCATTTGCCTCGATCAAGCCAATGTGGAGATCACTGCGGAAGCTGTTCAACAGCTTGGTTCAATCGAGAATATGCCCTCACATCAAAGTCGAAAGGGGATTCTCCTGAGAAATCTTGAATCTCCCGACGCGCGGCTTCGAGACGCGGCATCCATCGGGCTCTCGGCGATGGACGATCCTACGACGATACAGGCTCTGCGTGACGCGATCAGCCGAGAATCTTCACCCGCGCTTCAACGAAACCTTCAGCTTGTTTTAGACCAGTTGGAAGAAACCTCACAGTGGCTCGCTTCCTAAGAGCAATCAGGCAAAGGCGATGGTTCACCTATCCTGACATCGACTGGTTGCCCCAGGGAGAACTCCAGGCCGACGCATTGCTTGACCTCCGCACCGTTGGCAACTCCATCTCACTCTACGAAATCAGAGACGATTCTGACGAACTCCGCATAGCAACCGCTCTGGCGGCGAACAGGGACAATGTGGATGTTATCGACTACGCCGTATTCGAGGATTCACAATTCACCGAACTTGATCTGGCAGTTTCGCAATCAGTAGGCGAGACCCCTGACGCAACTGTAAACAGCCTGCATTACGATCTCCTGAATCTTACGGCGCGTCAGGTTGGGGGATTGGCGGAGGTGATATCCAACGGCGCCCACACCCGCATACCGCGAAAAACCGTCAGTTCCTTGCTGGCCGAAGCGATAGAGGTTGAAAGGTTGGACAGGGAGCGAATCAAGCTGAGTCTTCTATCCAGACTACAGTAACGCTCTCAGACTCAATACCCTCCATCTAAACAGCCGAGTCTAGAATCAGGTGACTTCACTCAGCGCGTAACCCACCGCGTCTCTAGCCGACATCCCGCCACCCTCCGAGCGCAGAGTTTTGAGCGCACCACCATCCAGTCCTGCCTGAACCTCCGATGTCACCCGATCAAACTCCAGGCGTTCGTAGTCGGTGAGTTGAGGGGCGGTGGTTTTGGCGGCGGTTTCGGCGGCTCCCAGGAGGCGGGCGGCGCGTTGAGGGTCGCCCTTCGCGATTGCGAGGGACGCGGACTCCAGCAGGGCAAGCTCGACTCCGCGCACGGGGTCTAGCTCGGAGTGCAGGGTCAGGCACTGGCGCAGGATGTCTGACGCCCGGCCGTGGTCGTCACGGATGTTGGCGATTCTTCCCAGCGAGTACAGGGTTTCGGCGATGGCGCTCTTGACCGCTGTGTCAGGCTCCAATCCCTGCCTTTGAGCGTAAAGTGTTAACATCCACTCGACGTCGCCCAGGGTGCGCATTGCGTACCGGATGTTCCCCAGTGACCATGACAGGCCGGGGAGACTGCCCGTCTCTTTGAACTCGGCCAGGCTCGCGCGCTGGAGTATCATGGCCTGCTCTCGGTCATCCTGAAGCCATGCGATTGCCGCCAGCCTGGATTGCGCTACCCCCACCATCGAGTAATCGCCCAGCATTCTGGCGAAGGGGATGCTCGTCTCAAAGTGTTCCGCCGCGCCGTCGTAATTGCCCTGGTCCAATACCAGGCTTCCTAATCCGATGTTGGCATGGACCAGTCCCAGAGGGTTTTCTATCTGTTGAAACATATCAATCAACTCGGCCAGAGTGGACTGCGCGGTTTCATGGTCTCCGAGAGAAGATATTACGGATGAATAGAGGTATCTTGCAAAGGGATAGCTCCAGGGGTCTCTCTCGGTTTCATGGTTCAGCCTGAGCGCCTCCTGGAAAATCGGGCTTGCTCGGCTAACATCGCCTATCGCCCAGGGAACGCCTGCCAGAAAGAATGTCATGCGGGCTATCCATGTCTCGTCACCGGAGGCTTGATAACAGTCAAGGCTTTCAGAATACATGGCTTCGGCGCGGGGAGCGTCCATCTGCTGAACTGCCATGAGCCCCGCCGCGTAGGTGGCTGAGGCCAATGCGTCTGGCGGAACTTCTCCGTCCATGGCAATGGCGCGTTTGGACCAGTCGTCGCCCTCGTGGATGTGCCGGTGCATGGTCCAGAAAAAGCCCATGTTACCCACCAGTCTGAGGGCGGTCTCCCTTTCTTCAGAGCCTATGGCCCATTCCAGGGCGGCGCGCAGGTTGTCGTGGTTGGTCTCCAGCAGAACAAATGCCGGAGCCGGGTTGGTTCCCCA
>JASLRP010000033.1 GCA_030743915.1 SAR202 cluster bacterium
CGAATCCAGTTCATGTCGCTGGTGCCATAGTTGCTGAAGCGGTTGACGATGCTCCGCAGAGACACCGTGGCCTTGAACTTGTCAGTATGGCCGATGATCCAGTTAACCAGGAAACCGCCGTAGCTTCCACCGGTGACGCCCATCCGGTCGGCGTCGATGTATGGCTGGTTCTCAACGAAGTCTGCCCAGGCCATGATGTCGGCATAGTCGGCAGTGCCTGCCGCGTTCCAGATGGCCTTGGCGTGATCCTCCCCATACCCGGAACCTCCGCGAGGGTTGGAGAAATAGACCACGTATCCCTGGGCGGCCAGATAGTAGAACTCGTGCATGAACATGTTGCCGTACTGACCCATCGGTCCGCCGTGGATTTCGAGAATCGACGGATAGGTCTTTGACGGGTCGAAATCGGGAGGCTTCAGAATCCATCCCTGAAGGTCGTTGCCTGCCGCGCCCTCGAACCAGACTTCTTCAATCTCGCCGAGATCAACTGATCTGATGATATTCTGATTGATCCGGGTGAGTTTGCGAGGGCCTCCATCTCCGATGTCTCGCGCCCAGACCTGACCCGTGTCGGCGAAGTCTCCGTGGAAGTATGCGACCCGTTCACCGGCGGCATCCAGGCTCCACGAGCCAACGACGCCGGGGCCGTCGATCACCGTTTCCATCTCGCCGCCGTTCAGAGACAGCGAGTTCAACGTCACGTTGCCGTGGCGGCTGATCTGGAAATAGATGGTCTGGCTGTCGTTGCTCCATACAGGGGGAGACGTGTCTGCGCCTCCCAGGTCGCTCATTCCGGCGTTGGACACCTCGATGTCAAACTCTCCGGTAAGATTTCGAGGCTGGCCATCGCCATTGAGCGACATCACAAAAAGATTCTCGTTTTGCCACCAGTCGGAGCGTTTCTCTTTGCCGGTATAGGCGACCCATTGGCCGTCGGGAGACACGCTGGGGTTGCTCTTGCGCCCGATGGTCGAGGTGATGCGCTTGAGGTCGCCGCCCTTGGCGGGCACGGCCCACAGGTCGATGGTGTCCGGATTGAAGTCCGGGTCGTCGCTGCGGTTGGACTTGAAAATGATGGACTCTCCATCGGGCGTCCAGCGAGGCTCTCGCTCGTCGGCCACCTCGCTGTCGGTGATCTGGGTCGATTTGCCGTTGCGGGCGTTGACCGTCCAGATGTGCCATCGCTCGTCTGGCAGGAACCCAACGCCGTCGGTCTTGTAGTTCACGCGGGTGATGTGGCGATAAACGATGCCAAGTCGGCCCTTGTCCTGGTCCTCGTCGCGCTCGATGGCGTCGGCGTCCATCTTCTGGAACTCGCACAGCAATTGGCGCCCATCGGGAGACCACTCGACGCTTCCGAACTTGCCTTTCATGCTGGTCAGAGGCCGAGCCTCGCCGCCGAGAAAAGGGATGACGAATATCTGAGACTGCCCCGAATCGCCTCGATTGGAGAGGAAAGCGATCTCCTGCCCGTCGGGTGACCAGTGGGGTTGGGTGTCGGTCTGATCTCCGTAGGTAAACTGACGATCGCGTCCCCCGGACGTCGGGACGATCCACAAGTTGGCATATTTCTTTTCGGTCTTTCTGTCCACTCTGCTGAGACTGAAGACGACATGCTTGCCATCCGGGGATATTTCAGGGCCGGAGATTTGCTGGATGCGGTAGAGGTCTTCGGCGGTGATACGTCGTTTGGTTTTAGTCGTCATGATTTCCTCGGAGTCCAGGGTGTTTCAGTTGGCTGAATAATTGCTGCGACGTGCGACGACTATTCCAGCAATCGCGTGCCTTCCAGGTAGCCCACATTGACCAGCGACACGCGAGGTTCGACTCTGGCTATTTCCTCGCGAACAGGCCCCAGGGCTTCCTCGGACGACATGTCTAGGGTCATGGGAGGCATCCAGTTGTCATGGTGCCCCAGGATCATCTGCTTGGGGCGGAGCATTGATGCCATCCGCCCAACGAACTGGGTTAGCGATCCCTGGATTGGCTCTCCGTCGATGTTGGCCCTGCCCGCCATCGCCACCAATGCCACGTCGGGTCGCAGGTCTGAGATAACCCGAGTCCAGCACCCTGAGGTGTCATGATAGAAGATCGACCCCTGGGGAGTTTCGATGACGAAGGCCAGCGCCCCGCCTATCTCCCTGCTGCCGGTCGAGCAATTCAGATGCTCCAACATCGCCTGTGTCTCTGGCGGATCATCGGGAGAGGACTGACGCCACACGTTGAGGGAACCCCAGCGCTGGTCTTCGGTCAGGCCATAGTCGCCCAACACCACCTCTTCTGGTGTGGACGATGCTGTGGACCATATGCACGAGTGCAGGCTGGGATAAACGCGCACGGTGACGTCGTCGGACAGCCTGTAATGCTCGCCTCCCTGAGCGCGAAAGAGCTGGTCGGCTGGAATGTCCTGCTCCAACAGCACCCTGGCGGACTCGTTAGATCCGATGACCTTCGCTCCGGTGTTGGCCGCGATGACCTCGGCCCCTGCGATGTGGTCGAAGTGGCTGTGCCCGATCAGAATGTAGTCGGCGCGGTCAACCTCCGCGGCGGTGATTCCCACCGGTGGAGCCGAGGGAACTCTGTCTATGTAGGCGTCCAGGAAGATTACCAGGTCGTCCACGGTCAGCCTGAAGGTGGCACAGCCCAGCCAGTCGAGGGTCACGGTCATAGAATTCCTCCGAAGTTAGCCTTCAGCGTCAGCCGTCAGCTTGTCCAATAGCCATTGAGTCAACAGACCAGAAACTTCATCTCTGCGCTCTGCGAGTCCGTGGGACGCGCCGTCGATGAAACGAAGCTCCTTGGGTCTCTTGGCCCAAGAGTATATCTGCTCTGAGCAGTAAGGGGAAAGCCGGGTGTCCTCGGTGCCATGAATCAGCAGTAGGGAGCGGGGCGCCAGATGGCTCACGGTCACGGCTCCTAAGGTCTGACTGGCGAGAGCCGCGACTGCGACCACTTCATCATATTTTGTGCCCGCTGAGATCACGACGGCCCCGCTGAAAGAGTGCCCGACAAGGGCAATGCGCTCGAACCCCTTATCGATCAGGTGAGCGGCGGCGGCTTGAGTGTCCCGAATCGAGGCTGGCAGTTCGTACGGTTTTCTGTATTTGAGGAGCATTGAGGCGACACCCTGAGACATCAGAGATTCAGCGACACTCTGCGCAATCGGATGGACATGCTCCTCCGAGAACCAAGCCCCGGCCCACAGCATGGCGGTCGTTGAGCCTTCGGCGCGCCGGAGAAGCGCCGCGGTCTCATTTTCTTCAACCAGAATTTCCAGCCGGTCGAAATTGCGTAAATTCTGCGACATCTCCAATACTCAAGACCCAACGATGAACGGGGGATTCTCTTCCGCGATGACCAATTTGAAGCGAACACAAAGCGACTCCCAGACCGAAATCTGGGAGTCGCGAAGGTAAATTACGTAGCCTTCAGGCTCACGAGTGTAGTCGATGCCTGCGTCCTCCAGAGCGTCCATCAGCGCCATTCGCTGCTGAAACTCTGGAGGCTCGACCAGGTATGTGGGAATCTTCTATGTCTGCTGAGCTTAGCTGTTGCCTGCCAGGTTCATCAGGTTTGCCATGCGGGTCTTGTGATACACATGGTCGCCCAGGTAGTGCTGTAGGGTGCGGGCGCGCTTGGTGTACTGTGTCAGGCCGTATTCCAGGTCTGCGCCGATTCCGGCGTGGACGTGGTGGGCGGCGTCGCATGCCCTGGGGAATCCTCGGCTGGCGACAGCCTTGGCGGTGGAGACTCCGATGGATGCGTCGGACGCTCCCTGGTCCAACTTCCAAAGGGCCTCAAAGGCAGTCCACTTGGCCGAGTCGGCGTCGGTCACTGCGTCGATCACGTGGTCCTGCACTCGCTGGAAGGTGCCGATGGGCACTCCGAAGGCGATTCGGGTCTGACTGTACTCGCGTGTCATGTCGTAAACCCGTTGCGCTCCGCCGGCCATGAATGCGCAAAGGACAGCGGTTGCTCGATCGTGGGCTTTGTCAATGGCTCCCCAGGCTCCGCCGGCTTCGCCCAGCAGGTTGCTGGCGTCAACCGAGACGTTCTCGAAGTTGATTTCGCATACTTTGGGGCCGATCCAGCCACTCATGGTGCGGACCGAAAGGCCGGGGGCGTTGCGGTCAACGACCAGCATCGAGAGTCCGTCCTCTGGGTTGGCGCCGTTGGAGGTCCGGGCCACGACGATGATCTGGTCAGCGACATTGGCGTCGGGGACGAATAGCTTGGTGCCGTTGAGAGTGTAGCTTCCTCCGCTCTCTGTTGCCTGTAGCTGGACGGCCTTGGGCGACCAGTTGTAGTCAGGCTCGGTGTACGCAAAGGCGAATATCTGCTGGCCTGTGGCGATGGGTTCAAGCATAGCCTTTTTCTGCTCGTCGCTTCCCGCTGCCAGGATCGCCTCGGCAGACAGAACCGCTGAAGAGAGGTGAGGGCTGGGGCATGCGTAATTGCCCATGACCTCGTAGATCACTCCCAGGTCAACCCATCCCTGGCCGAGTCCGCCGTACTCCTCGGGGATCGTCAGGCCGGGCCATCCCAGGTTGGACATCTGCTCCCAGAGGTCCGGGTCGTAGCCGTTCTCGCTGTCGTCAATCTCTAGCACCCGAGCCTTGGAAACCTGGTCTTCCATGAACTCGCGGGCCGAAGACTGCAACATAGTTTGAATTTCGTTGAGCGTCAGATCCATATGTAAACCTCTGTGAGTAAATTTTTGACGTTTTGTTTGCGTATCATGCGCCCCTCTCGCGCCGCAACGATTATATCGTGCTTACGAAGAATGCGCCAGTCGTCGGGCGTGAAGGGCTTGTGAGGTATTTTGAGGTGGGTTGAGGCGAATACTCAACCTCCCTGTTCTGGTCTGTCTGCATTACCGAAATGCTGGATACAGCGGAAACTCGCGAGATTCCGCCGGCCATCGGGCGTCCAACCTGTGAAGCAATGACCTGGCGCATACAGCCAACGCCGGAAGGTGTTCGTGCTGCTCCGACATATTGGCGAAGGCCGCAAGACGCGCCATGATGCGCTGTCGGACAGTCGCTGCTCCCCATTCGGAATCGTTGGCAATCACCCCTTCGAGGTGCCAGCCAAGGTTCATGATCACCCAGAATGCGGAGGCTTCCACGATAGCGCGGTGAAAGGATAGATCATCGGTAGCGTCAGGGCATCCCTTGACCAATTCAGCCCGATAGGCTATTTCCATATATGACACAAGTGAATCCGGAATTCGGTTTGCGCACCAGCAACTCGGAAACATCATGCGGCCATACACGCCGTCAACGAGAGAATGCCTGAAACCGGCATTCTCGAAATCGATCAGCCGGATGCCGGAGCCTGTCATCAGGACGTTGTCAGGACAAGGGTCGCCATGCACGAATGACTGAAACGGGCCTGGACTTGTCATCGAGTCCAACACTTGCTCAATTTCACTGTGAAAGCCCTGAGAGGGCGACAACTCCAGTTGGTCAAGGGCCGAATTCAGATTCGCCACGATCAATCTGCGATACTCGCCGAATTCAAGCCCATTGATCCCAATTGTCGATCGAACCTGATCAAAGCCCTGGGATTTCCCGGCAGTTGTCGCGTGCATATCCCCAAGCAGGCGAGCAAACGAGATCAGAGCTTCTTCTGCATTATCGGAGTTGTCACCGAGCAGGGGGTCCGCGAGACTCCCTACGTTTGGTATCTCTTCGGTGACAATCAGCGTGGCGTCGATGTCGCCACAGATAAATTTCGGAGCAAATGCAGTTTCGGTATCCAGGGCGCCCAAGAATTCCAGGCTCGCCCATTCGTTGAGAAGCATGTCGGAAGGTCGGAAACCGTCAACCTGGGGACCGCTTTCCTGTTGTTGGGCGCGCTTGACGATCACAGCATCAGGCGCATCGTCGGGTTTCTGCGTCAATTCACATCTGAGAACCAGATGACGTTCGCCATCAGGCCTCGGAGCCTCAGTTACATTCAGCCTGACGTCGGCGTCATAGGTCTCGGATAGCAACTGCTCCGTCAGCGCCAGAGTGGATGTATATAGGGCTCCATTCACCCGTGTTCACGCTCCAGACTAGCTTGGCGAAGGCCAATTGTTGTAGTCGGATTGAAGAATATTAACGCTCAACATCGTCCTTCGGTTTAGACCCAGGCTCTGACTGAGGGGAACCCTCGCCCATGCCGAGGCTGTTGGCGATGGCCTCGGCGTTTGCGCTGCCAGAGGCTCCGGGGTCGCGAGTCGCAAGCTCTCGGCGTTGGAGGCGGTCGAAACGTCCACTGGCCGGGGACCGGGGGTCGGAAGCGTCCAGCATGGCGTAGATGCCCACGACGTCCTGGGTCGTTTCAGAGAGCTGTTGGGAGGCTTGTTCTTCCCAGAGGGCAGACTGGGCGTCCTCGTGGCCCTCGCCCTGCTCGGTTTCTTCGAGCCACGCGGACCGCATCCTGAGCAGGCGCATCACGCGGCTGGCGATGTAGGCTTCGACCAGAAGCTGTTGGCGCACAGGCTCGGCGCTCAGAGGTTCGCCGTCGCTCTCGGCGCTGCGAGTGTATTCCAGCAGGGCGTCGGTCTCTGACTCCAGCAGGGTCGGCAGGTCGGCGTGAGGGTCGGTCTGAACTCGGCCCGTGATGACGGCGGCGCCGTCGCCCTCGTCGCCCAGAAGGTCGGACCGTGGGACCCAGACTTCGTCGAATGCGACACCGTGGACGGCGCCTGACATCAGCGTGCGAGGCGCTGATATGCTGACGCCCTCAAGGTCTGGAGAAACAAGCAGCGACACTGGCATGGGCGGTTCGTCGGTGTCGGGAACGATCAGCGCCAGAGTCCAGACCCGCGAGGGCTTGCCTTCGAGACCTGAAAATCTGGCCTCGCCGTCCAAGATGTAACCGTCGCCATCGGGAGTTGCCGTGACACCCACACTGTCGGGGTCAAGATAATCGCCGCCGGAGACCACCTGCTTCCAGACCTCAAGCCGCCCCTGAGCGATGGAGCGAACGAATTCGTTGGACTGAGATTCGTCGCCCCACTGGAGGACAGCAGAGCGCATCGTCGCCGCTTCATCCTCCAGAAGAAACAACAGGCCCAGCCGATTCAACTCCTCCAGGATTACGACGTTCTGGTCTGCTGTCAGTCCTGCGCCGCCCGACTCCCTGGTGTCAGTGGCGGCCAGCCAGCCTTTTTCGCCCAGCGCTTCCCGTATTTTTTGCGCTGATTCGGGAGCGGTGAGATCGTAGGTGGCGACTTTGCCAAGCCATTCTGCGACCTCGCATCGAAACTGCTGTTGCTCCTCGGTGTATTGGTACGAAAAATCCACTAGGGTTGCTCTGAGCGCTGGTCTTTCAGGTAGGTGTAGATGCTTTCGATGGTCCCGTCTTCGCTGAGACGGAAGGCTGCGCCTCCGCGTTCGGCCTCGATGATCGAATATGCAATTTCCCAGCCCTGGAAGGGAGGCCCAATCAGGCAATCGTCAGGCACGAAAACATCGTCGAAATACACTCTGCGCTCGCTGCCCATCAGCATACGCATGGTCTTGATCTCGATGCCCGGCAGCGTGGCGTCAACCATAAAAACTCCCAGGTTGTATCGTCGAGGGCGTTCGGGATCGGTGACGGCCAGCGTCACCAGGAAGTCGGGATCGAATCGTCCGGTGATGAACGCTTTCGTGCCTGTGATGCGGTATCCGCCTTCCTCCGGGACCGCCCTGGTGTGGACGGTGGCGAAGTCGGAGCCGGAATCAGGCTCGTTGAATGTCTGCCAAGTTATCGTCTCGCCCCGGAGGGACGGGGTGATGAAGCGCTTCTTCTGCTCTTCGGTCCCCCAGACCATCATGGCGGGGACCCAGCGGGTGTTGTCGCCCATGCTGGGAAGCTCGAACCTGCGCATCTCCTCCATCAGCACGACGTCGAAGCTGGTGCTGAGACCGCCGCCGCCTATTTCACGCGGCCACGATGGGGCCAGCCAGCCTTTCTCGCCCAGCTTGAGTCGGAATTCTTTGACGATGGCCTGCGTCTCGGCATTGAGAGGCGAGCCGTCCGGCGGGAATCTCAAGTTCTTGGGCGCATGCTCATCCAGCCAACTGCTAATGGCAATTCGAAATGCCTGCTGTTCCGGGGTGTAGTTTGTGTTGAAGTCCATGTTCGCTCCTACGGAGAGGTTATTAGGTATCAGGTTGTCGGGTGTCAGGATTATTGCAGGACATCCAGTTGTTTACTATTTACTATCTTACATGGCGGACGAAACTTTCGGTATTCGATGAACCCGTGTCCTTTGATTTGCGCCTACTGATGTGGGGTCCCCTGATACCTGAGAACCTGGCATCTCTCCACAAAAAAACAGGGCCTCCTGCAATAGAAGGCCCTGTCGCGATTTCAGATTTGCCGATGCCGTAGGCTAGACGCCGCTGACGCCTGCGGTTGACGGAGTGGCGGCGGCGCGCTCTCGCGTGCGGCTGATGCCAATACGTCGGGCGATGATGACCTTCTGAATCTCGATGGTCCCAGCGGGGTGGGCGCCAACCAGGCTGGAGCGCTGATATACCTCAGGCGCGCCGCCGAAGGGAGCGCGAGGCTCCTCAATGCCGCACATCGAGTACATTCCCATGATGTCTCGGGAGCGGTCGGCGTTCTCAATTCGGTACTCTTTACCGAACATGGAGGTCTGAGAGCCCTGATAGCTCATTTCCTGCCGAGCCATGTACATGCCATAGTTGCGCAAGGAAAGCAGACCGAACACGTGGGAGTCAATGTAGGCTTCCACCGTGGCCTGTTGAATCAATGGGTCGGCTCCGAGAGGCTCGCCTGCGGACTCGGTGTTTTCGACGTAACCAATAAGGTGCTCGAGAGCTTCGTCCTGTGGCATGGCCTGGCCGCGTCCACCGTGCTCGATTTCCAGGGTGGTCTGAGTGACCTGCCAGCCCTGTTGCTCTCCGCCGATGAGGGTTTCGCCGGCGACTCGAACGTTGTCGAAGAAGAAGACGCTCTGGTCGTCGCCGGAGAGCAGGTTCATGCGCTCTTGCTCAAGACCTTCCGCCGGGAACGGGACCATGAAGTAGCCCAGGTTCCTGTGTCGGGGAGCGTCGGGGTCTGTGACCATTGGGCCAAACAGGAGGTCTGGCTTGCGCTGGCCGCTGATCCAAATCTTCTGTCCAGTGATGAGCCAGTCGTCGCCGTCTTT
>JASLRP010000034.1 GCA_030743915.1 SAR202 cluster bacterium
GCGAGCAGGCAATTCAGGACTTTGACGAGGCGATCAGGCTGAACCCACAGGATGCCTCCGCCTTCTTCTCTCGTGGCGTATCCGGGGGCGCCCTCCGCGATTTTCAGCGCGCCAAGTCTGACTATGACGAGGCCATCAGACTCGACCCTGAGAATTTATCCGCATATTATAACCGCGCAATTGTCCACACCCGTCTAGGTATGGATAGAGAGGCTCGAAGGGATGCCGGTCGAGCCGCAGCGATGGGATACGATCCATCACTCATAGAAAGAGCCATCAATGAGGTAAAGGCGCTGCGCTAGGCCTCCCACACCGTCGCTTTTGGGGTCGATCCAATTGCGCGTTGCCTCCAGACCTGCCCCCCTAATATAATTCCGCGTACTGCGCGGCAATACATTAGCCAGGAATTAAGGGGCATCCTAAATGAAAATTCTCAGATTCAACAACGATAGGGTTGGAATCCTGAAGGGCGAAGACCGGGTGGTTGACGTCACGGATACTGTGGAGGCCCACCAGCTGAAGGGGCCACAGCGAGTGATTGAAGAGATTATCACTGACTTCGACACGTTCCGGGGCGAGTTCGAAAGTCTTGCAGCAGGCGACGATGGCGTTCTGTTGGCCGACGTTACTTTGCTCACGCCAATCCCTCGACCGAGCCACTGTCTGGCAGCCTTCGCAAATTATCTGGACAATCCCGACCGGACGAAGGAAGATCTGCCTAACGATTTCTTCTATAAGGACACGAACCTCCTCGGCCCGGAAGGAACGGTCGAGTTAGTGGATATTCCTCCTGTGCTGGTCTATCATCCGGAGGCGGAACTGGCCTACGTGATGGGCAAGACTTCCAGGAATGTGCCCGAAGCGGACGCTATGGATCATGTGTTCGGGTACGTGCCGTTCTTTGACATCTCCGCCAGAGGGATGACCAGACGCACCACGTTTCTGTCCAAAGGCCAGGCGACGTTCGGTCCCTGTGGCCCCTGGATTACGACCAAAGATGAGATTGACGACCCTCACGACCTTGTTGTCCAGTCCTGGGTCAACGGCGAGGCCCGACAGAACTACAACACCAAGCACATGGCCCACAATATACCGGAGCAGATAGCCTGGGCCACCCGATTCGGACAGCTTGAACCCGGTGATGTGGTTGCGACGGGCACGTATCACGTCGGCCTGGGACCGCTGAATCCCGGCGACGTTCTGGAGATCGAAATACAGGGCCTGGGCAGAGCCAGATACTTCGTGAAAGGCAGCACTCCGCGTAAAGAGATCGACTTCACGCCGGGGATCACTCCTGTGGAGCGACCGCCGGGCGGCGTGACTAAAGTCCTGTAGTCGTGGCATTTGGCGTCAGGTTTTCAGGTGATAGGTAGTTTGATTTGCGTTTGACGTTGGCGGTTCACACCATCACGGATGTGAGCTTTGGTCCCAGGACTCATTTAGAAGGCTCACGTCTCCAGATAGACGTTGAGGAGCTTCGGCGTTGTCTGTTGGCGGACAGCAGGCTTCAGAGCGTTGATCTTGAGTTGGCGCTACCAGGCGAATCGGTCAGAGTCGGATACGTGTTCGACATATTGGAGCCACGGGCGAAAGAGGCGGGCTCCGGGCCTGACTTCCCTGGAATCCTGGGGCCAGTCGCTCCGGTTGGTCAGGGCACGACTCATGTTTTGCGCGGAGCCGCAGTGACCGTCGTGGACGGCGGACAGCCGAGCGGTGAGCATGGCTATGCCTCCCGCAGAGGCGGCATGTCAAAGGCGCTGGAGATGATCGGCGAGGCGGCGAAACGCTCGCCGTACTCCGAGATGCGGCATCTGGTCATAGTCCCACACGCCCATCCTGACGTCGAACGGCACGCGGTCCTCAACGCCCTGAGGGTTGCGTCGTGTAGAGCGGCTGTGTTCATGGCCCGCGCGGCGGTGGGCCAACCCCCCGACGACGCGGATATCTTTGATCTGGGGATCTCCAAGACCTACGAGAACAACCCGCCTCGGGTCGTGTACATCGGCCAGATACACGGCCACCAGCACGGCACTGAATCGGATGAGCACATCCTCTACGGAAGCAACACACGCGGAATGATGCCAACGCTCATGCACCCAAACGAGTGGCTGGACGGAGCGGTGGTGATCTCCTATTCTTGGGGAGCCAGGGGGCTGGAGACCTACTTTTATCAGAACCACCCGATAATCAAAGAGTTGTATCGCCTCCACCGAACCGGGGAGATGAACTTTGTGGGCGTCATCGCAACCACTTCGTCAGACCAGGAGACGGAGATGAAGCGCAACAGCATGATGGCCGCACAGATTGCAAAATGGAGCCTGGGCGCCGATGGTGTGATCCTGACCAAGTACGTCGGCGGGGCGCCGCACACAGACATGTTCGAGACGGCGCGAAGCTGTGAAACTCTGGGCCTCAAAACGGTGGTGATGACCAGCGATACAGCCACAGATGGTCGGGCAGAGTCGGCTCTGCTAATAAACACCAGAGAGGTGGATGCCATCGTGAGCCACAGTGAAGGCTCTGACGTCCAATTTCAGCTTCCGAAGGTCGAGCGCATCATCGCCGGGAATCCTGAGGTCGCGAACGCGCTGGCCGACCTTGCACAACTGACTCCAGCAGAGGTGTGCGGCGTCGCCAACAATCAGGGTGCGTCTCGCTTGCAGCCTGTTATCTATTAGTCGATCAGAGAGAATTCGATGAAAATCGTCCACTACCTCAACCAGTTCTTCGGGGGCATCGGTGGAGAGGAATTCGCAGATGCTCCACCGAAACTGATTCAAGGGCCGGTTGGCCCTGGCAATCTACTAGGCAAGATGTTGCCTGACGATGCGCAGGTCGCAGCCACCATCGTTTGCGGAGACAACTACGCGGTTGAGAATCAACAAGAGGTCATCTCATTTGTCACTGATCAGGTTACTCAAACGCAGGCAGACCTGGTGGTTGCCGGGCCTTGCTTCAACGCTGGACGTTACGGCATGGCGGCGGGTTCAGTGTGCGCAGCCGTCAAATCGGAGTTGGGCATCCCTGTGGTCACCGGGATGAACGTCGAGAATCCGGGCGTTGACGTGTATCGCGGTGATATTCACATCGTGGACTCCAGCGACAGCCCCACCAGAATGAGAGACGTCCTGGCGAAGATGGCGAGCCTGGGGGCCAAGTTGGCATCTGGTGAACCTGTCGGGACTCCCTCGCTCGAAGGATATATCCCTCAAGGCGTCCTGCGCTCCGAGTTCGTCGAGAAGACGGCGGCGCAGAGGATGGCCGAAATGCTGATGGCGAAACTGAAAGGTGAACCCTTTGAGCCTGAGATTCCCGTGATCGCATTTGATTCGATCCCTGTGCCCGTAATGACAACCGAGGTTTCTAAAGCAAAGATCGCTCTCGTAACTGACGGGGGACTGGTGCCGAAGTCAAATCCCGACAACCTGCCCAGGGCATTCTCCCGAGTATGGGGTGCTTACAGCATCGACGAACGGCCCGGACTGGAAGGGCGGGATTTCGAGGTCGCCCACGGAGGTTACGACAACACACACGTCCAGCAGGACCCGAATCGTCTCGTTCCCGTGGATGTCATGCGGGAGATGGAACGCGCTGGAAGCATCGGCAGCTTGCACAACGAGTTCCTGTCAACCACCGGGAATTCCAACCCACTGGACAACAGCCGTCGCATAGGCAGGGAGATGGCTAAACGGCTCAAGGAAGCGGGCGTTGACGCCGTAATTCTAACATCCACCTGAGGCACCAGCACTCGCAGCGGCGCTGCGATGACCACCGAGATGGAAAAGGCTGGAATCCCGGTCGCTCAGATAACACCCATGACTCTGGTTGCCGAGACTGTAGGCTCCAACCGCATCGTTCGAGGCCGCAGCATTGTGCATCCTTTGGGCGACGCGGAACTAGCCCCGGATGAGGAGCAAGAGCTTCGCCGAACCCTGGTGCAACGCGCCCTGGATGCCTTGGAAAATGAGGGGCGGACGACGACCTGATTGCTGACGATTGCGTCACACAAGGAGAATTCATGGATCTAGGATTAACCGGAAAAGCGGCCCTTGTGACCGGTGGAAGTCGAGGAATCGGGCGGGCGACCGCTCTGTCGCTGGCTCGCGAGGGTTGCCATGTCGGCATATGCGCCAGAGGCCAGGACACGCTCGACTCGACCCTTGCTGAATTGAGCGCCATATCCCCCAACGCCTGGGGCGTGACAGCCGATGTCACCAACCGAGAGGACGTGGAGCGTCTGGTGTCTGAAGCGTCGGATAATCTCGGTGGTCTCGACATTGTGGTATGCAATGTTGGCGGCTCGTCAGGAGGCGGGATTCTGGAGGCGACGGACGAGGACTGGATGGCGACGATGGATATCAACCTGTTCCACAGCGTTCGCATGATCCGCGCCACCGCGCCGCTGATGAAGGAGCGTGGAGGCGGCAGCATCGTGATGGTGTCGTCCATATCCGGTTGGAAACCCGGCCCCGGCGCTCAGTATGGCACGGCCAAGGCCGCGGAGATATTCCTCGCCTCGTCCCTAGCGCTGGAACTGGCTCCTCACGGGATTCGAGTCAACACAGTGTCTCCCGGATCGATCATGTTTCCAGGGGGCGGCTGGGACCGCTATCAACAGAACGACCCTGAAGGCATGGCTCGGTTCCTGGATGTTGACCTGCCAACCCATCGGCTGGGCGCCGATCACGAGGTTGCCGATGTCATCGCATTCGTGTCGTCAGAAAAGGCTAGCTGGATAAATGGAGCGAACATTCCGGTGGATGGCGCCCAAGCTCGGCCCACCGCCAGGTGGTACTAGAGCAATACATGTCACGCTTCTCGCCATTCTGAGGCCGCAGCCGAAGAATCTCGTCGTCCGCATGACAACTGTCGGCTGTCCCGCGACCAGATGCTTCGCCTCG
>JASLRP010000035.1 GCA_030743915.1 SAR202 cluster bacterium
CTGCCCTCGGCGTAGAACGGTCGCATGTTGACGTTCACGAAGGCCCAGCGATGGTTGTCGGCGAGCTCACTGCACAGGCGGTTCACCTGGTCGTAGGTGCCGTCAACGGCCACCAGGGTCGCGCCGTATATGGCCGCGCCCAGGATTTTGCCCTTCTCCAGGTTCGCCGGGAACAGCACCATCGTGTTCATGCTGGCCTTGGCCCCGTGAGCAGCCACAGAACCCATAAGGTTGCCTGTGGACGCGCAGGCCAGGGTGTCGAACTCGAATTCCAGAGCCTTTGCCGAGGCGACTGAGACCACTCTGTCCTTGAAGGAGAACGTGGGGTTGACGCTGTCGTTTTTGATGTAGAGGTTCTCCAGCCCCAGTTTCCGGCCAAGATTCTCGGCGCGGATGAGGGGAGTGAACCCCGTTCCCATATCCAGGGCCATGTCCGCATCCACGGGTAGAAAGTCTTGGTACCGCCACATAGTGGGCGGGCCTTCTACGATGCGTTCACGGCTAACTGCCTGAGCGATGGAGTCGTAGTCGTACTCGACCTCCAACGGCCCGAAGCAGAAGTCGCACGCGTTCAGGGGTTCGACGGGATATTCCCGACCGCACCCACGGCAGCGCAAACATGTTACATGGGACAACGCCACAGCCCTCCTTGGGTAAATTTTGTGTTTCCAGCCATACGCCCAACGCATCGCAGGTGTCGGTCTGAAGGCCGAGCATCCCTGGGCTTCGCGCGCGTCTTTTGACACAGCAAAACCCTCGAAGAATTATTCGGGGAGGTTGCCCCGAGAGCATCGGCAACACGCCTCGAAGCGGAGGGGGTTTCAGGCAGAAGCATCGTAGCAACGGCGTGCCTGGATTGTCAAATCTGCGGGGCGGAATTTCAGCAATCAGCTTTCAGCCGTTGGCCCATGGCCAACACGCCACTCTGAGACGGATGTCGAAGAGTCTGGTCGCTAGTGAAACAACACCTGCGCCTTCTACGACCAGATGCTTCACTTCGTTCAGCATGGCGTCGGAACGTTTCCTGCAGGCTGGCCCATTGAATACCGATTGACTGAACCCGCGGCGCCACGTATCGTCTGGTTATGTAGCTGGAAACGGAGGACGGTCATGATCAACCAGGATAGACTGATATCTGCTGAGGAGTTATGGAAACTCAGCGGCAACGGCAGACGGTGCGAGTTGGTCAGGGGAGTGATCTTCGATCAGGATTTTGAAGGAAGACTTCACGGACTCACCACCGCTACGATCGCTTTTTTAGTCACGGCACACGTTAGCAGAAATGATTTGGGTACGGTTTATGCGGCAGGCACGGGATTCATCACGGACCGAGACCCCGACACCGTGATAGCTCCTGACGTATCGTTCGTGTCCAAGGACAGGCTTTCACTAGATGATATGGATGATGGATTCCTTGAGTTGGCGCCAGACCTGGTTGTAGAAGTTGTCTCCCAAAACGACTCGGCGTCGTACATGCAAGACAAGATTGAGATGTGGCTGGAGGCCGGCGCTCGACTGGTATGGATTGTGTATCCAGAGCTACAGTCAGTGGTCGTTTACGATTCGCTGGATGAAGCTAAAGTCCTGCACGTGGGCGACGACCTAGAAGGCATCCCTGTTTTCGAAGACTTCAATATCGCTGTGGAAGAAATCTTCAAGTAGTTTCCGCCTATACAATCCCTGACGCCGTCACCTACTGTGGCCGCTCCATGAACACGGTGACACCCATCTCGGCGTAGTGGTCTCGCAGGGCCGGGTCGTAGTTGCGGAAGTTGATCTTCGTGTCGGAGCCCTCTAGCTGCTTAATGGCGTGGCGAACGCAATCGTCCACCGTCTGAAGAGGATGATGAGGGTGGGCCTCGATATCGAAGCTCAGGTCCGCAGGCCCCCAAGTGAGGCATGTGACGCCGGGCTTTGCCAGTTGCCGGATGTTGGTCACGGCCCGCAGAGTTTCGATCTGCATACACAGGATGCCGTTGGCGTTCCACCAGTCCGCGTACTCCAGCCTGTCGCCTCGACCATCGACGCCGTAACGCGCCGCGCCGCCCCAGCTTCGGCCTCCGACCTGTGGATAGTAGAACCACCTCAGCGCCTCGTCCACCTCGGACTCGTCCTCTACCAGCGGGACCTCGATACCCAGCGGACCAAGATCAAGAACGTTGCCCACCAGATAGGCATGGCGGGTGTGCTTGATGCGGAACTGCACAGGGATGCCCAGTTCGCTGGCAATCCCGCAGAACTCCACCAATCGCTCCTCGTTGTAGGGCGAGTGTTGGGCGTCTGAAGATAGGAAATCGTATGAGTCCTTACTGAGGATGTCCTCAAGCTCGCTCTTGGTGGCGTTCAGAGGCGCGGACACGCCAACTACGGTGTCGCCTCGGACGATGCGCTCTTTCAGAGATGCCTGATCTGCCATTGTGTTCTCCTAATTGCGTCTAATATTCTCATTGCCATACTGAGCAGAGCGAAGTATCTGGCCGCGAACAAGACAAGTTGTTCAACCAACGACCAGACTCTTCGGCTGCGGCTTCAGAGTGGCGGATTAGCTGACGGCTCTTTCACCAAATGGCGAATTCTGGCGCCTGATCTCCTGATACCTGAAAACCTACCCCCCGCTGGGTAGGAAGAACTCGAATCGCTCCCTGTCGCCGTAGCCCTCAATGTCTCCCGGAGAGATGCCCGGATGTTCCAGCGCGGCCCTGACGATGGACTTGTTGAACTGGTGAATGGTCGGGTCTTCCAGGAAATCATCCACCGGGAACCACAGGCACTCGGCGATCTCCTCTTCCTGCTTGGTGATGTCGTAGCTCAGGGGAGATAGGCGGCACACGAAGTAGATATCCGACTTGCCGTAGCGGTATCCGTGCCAGTGACGGAAGCAGGCCAGAGCCTCGAACTTGGTCTGGACGCCAGTCTCCTCCAGCACCTCTCGGACGACACCCTCTGCCAGATGTTCGCCCGGATGGAGCGCGCCTCCGGGCAGTTTGTAGCCAGGCCCGCGGGTCCCACGGAAGCGATACCGCTCGGAGACCACAAGAAGCTCTCGCTGCTCGCTGATCACCACTGCGCCTGCGCCGATGTAGTGAGTCGCATACGGCGGGATGAAGGAGTCTTGCTCCAGCTGGTTCGTCATCATCACATAGGACTCGTCGGCGTGGTGATAGGCGAATCCGGCCTCCGCGGCCACCGGCACCAGGGCGGCTTTATCCAGCGGGACCTCCAGCCATGCGACTTTGTAGCCTTCGGCAGTCCACTCGTCCATCGAGTATGCCAGTTGGCTTCGGAACCCCTGAGGGTCTTGGGGGAGCGTCATAGGGTCAACCAGGACGCCTCCGAATGGGTTGGTGTTGAAACTCAAAATATCCATATATATGTCACCCGTGTTTGACTACCATCTGTACTTGATTCGAGGGTTCGCAGAGAGCTTCGAAAGCCTCCTGGATGTTGTCCAGAGGAAGGAAGCTGGCCTCTGAGACCAGCGGGGCCATCGAGACTTTGCCTGCGCGTATTAGATCGAGAGCGATGCGCCAGTCCTCAGGCTGAGTGCCGAAGGATGACTGCAAGCTGACCTCCCGGGCCATCCAGTTGGGCGGCATCACGTCCGTCGGAGTCCAGACGATCGCCACCAGCACCACCTGCCCGCCGCGCTTCACCGTGTCCATCGCGATGTCCAGGGTGCCTTTGGCGGCGGCGCACTCGAATATCACGTCCGGACCAATGCCGTCGGTAAGCTCGATCAACCGTTCCTGCACGTCCTCCTTGGTGGGGTCGATGACCACGTCAGCGCCCAGCTTCCGGGCGGCTTCGGCTCTGGCGGGAACAGGCTCGGAGACTATGACCTTGGTGGCTCCGGCGGCCCTGGCGACCTGCATGCACAGCAGGCCGATAGGCCCGGCTCCCAGCACCGCCACCGTATCTCCCAGCTTCATCTGGGACAGCCTGACTGCATGGACCGTTACAGCGCAAGGCTCGCACATGGCGGCCTCTTCGTCGGAGACTCCTTCGGGAAGCGGTATCGGCTGCCACTCCTCCATGATGACCTTCTCAGCGTATGCGCGGACGTCCGTGCTGGCAAATCCCTGGGTGCGATAGTTGAACCTGGGGCCCCGGGACGTGCTGACTTCAGGGGGAGGTTCGCCACCGCCGCCGACAATTCGGTCGCCGACTTTCCATCGAGTGACGCCCTCGCCAATCGCGGAGATTGTGCCCGAATACTCGTGACCCATGACCGTGCCTGGAGGCGCGACGTCATAGAGGAAGGCGTGAACGTCGGTGCCACAGATGGCGCAGAAGATTACGTCCACCACCACCTGCCCTGGCCCTGGAGTCGGATCGGGCCGGTCTTCGATATCAAACTTCTGAGAGCCCTGGTAAACAGCGGCGCGCATGAGAACATCCTCCTTCGAGTGCTTGCGGACTAGATTACCACCTGAACCGTCGGAGTCAAGGGCGGAGCGCAAATCAACGTTGAATTGGAGAAGAAGAATGATGAAATTCGCGATGTTGGCCGTAGGTTTCGTGCCGCCGACCTCACGGCGCGCCTTCATGATCATTTGACATGATCGTCCCTACTGGGCCGACACGAATACAGACCCGACAGGCGTGGTCTGGTTGCCGCTAGCAGGCTGCGGACGAATTGGGTGTGGGTGTGCAGATGGGCCTGGGATCGTCAGCAATCCACCGCGACCACTCAGGTTCGATCGTAATCGTCCGGCCGTCCTCGTTCAGAAAGCTTCGGCCAGGCTCCAGCGTGTAGATGTAGCCTTCTTCGCCGCCCTTGAGTCTGTACATATCCCAGCCCGCAGCGCTGCCGGGAACCAATGGGTTCGATTCGGAGACGCCAACAAACTCAAAGTCGTCCTCGTTGAAATTCGCCGCTTCGTCTGCGCTGAGTGAATCCCCATAGTAAACTACTCCTTCATAGGTCAGGCTCATCAGAGGCGCTCCCGCTGGGACGACGGGTGACGTGTTTTCTACTGGCGAACCGGACGCTCCAGTCTGGCCCTGGGCCTGCTGCGTATCCGACGCCGGCCCGGCGATCGCTGAGACTTGTTTCTCTTCGGCTCCGCATGCGAAACCGACCACGATCAGGACTGCCAGTCCAATGGTGAAGGTGAGTCTTCCAATCATGTTCATTTCGCCTCCTTGCCTCGCGAGATATGTCCAACCTTTCCTGTATATGTAGACGCCGATTGGTTTCGGAAAGTTCCAGCGCGACTGCTCGAAACTCTCCCCGCCCTATCCTTGATCTGTTCTCTGCCTCAAACCGACTTGCACATCCAGGATGTTTTGGATCATCATCAACGGACAGCGAATCTCCACGATGTCTCCAGCTTGCCTACACAGGACCTCCACATTTGATTGTCACAATGGAATCAAGGAGGCGGGGCGCCCGGAGTCCTGCCCAGGGGAATCAATAACTGGAGGCTAAAATGTTGAGGCGAGGTTTCGCAAGGTTTTTGATAATCGCGCTGTTGCTGTTGGGACTGGTGACGGTGGCGGGATACTTCGGATGGTCCCAGGGGTACGACGCCGGACTGGCAGAGGCCGCCGGAGAGGGCGCGACCACGTTCGGACCGATAGCCAACGGGTTCGCGGCAGGGTTCTTCGGAGCCGCGTTGTTCTTCAAGCTCCTGTTTTTCGTGTTTCTATTCTTCATGATTACTCGGATATTCTTCTTCTGGAGGCACAAGCCCTGGAGAGGGCATCACGACGCTTCGTGGAGCAACCATCATCACGAAGACTGGCATGGTCGAGGTCGCCGAGGACATCACCATCGCGGTCACGACGAAGAAGAGGTGACACAGGTATAATCCTGAAAGAAGTTTGTGTTGGGGGCAAATGACACTGCCCCCAATAGACCAGGCACAAGGCTGGGAGCATGAACGAGACGATACTGGTGGTTGACGACGAGCCGAAAATCGTCAGGCTGGCGCAAGATTACCTTGAGCATTCGGGATACCGGGTCGTGATCGCCGGTGACGGCCAGATGGCCCTGGATACCGCGCGCAAGAGCCGTCCCGATCTGGTGGTGCTGGACCTCAACCTGCCAGGCATGGACGGTCTGGAGGTCTGCCGTCGGCTGCGCAGTGATTCCGACGTTCCCATCATCATGCTGACGGCCCGCGTCGAGGAGACGGACCGCCTGATCGGTTTGGAGCTTGGCGCCGACGACTACATCACCAAGCCCTTCTCTCCCAGAGAATTGGTGGCTCGAACCAGGGCCGTCCTGCGCCGCGCCGGAGGCGAGACCCGTCAGCGGGACATCATCCGCGTGGGCGAGTTGGAAATCGACCTGGGAGCTCATCGAGTCTCCCGCGCCGGAGAGTCGGCCCACCTCACGCCCATCGAGTTCAACATCCTGACCACGCTGGCCCAACAGCCAGGCCAGACATTCTCAAGGGGCCAGCTTCTGGACCGCCTGCACGGAGTCACCTACGAGAGCTACGACCGCAGCGTTGACAGCCACGTCAAGAACCTGCGCCGCAAACTGGAACCCGACCCCTCGGAACCACAGTACGTCCTGACCGTCTATGGCGTGGGGTATCGCTTCAATGACGAGGTCTGAGCCTTGAGACACGATGAACATGGCCATCCTCCCTGGGGCGGGCGCAGGCACGGGTTCCGAGGGCCGAGGCCTCGATTCATATTCGCGCGGTTCATGGCAGTTTTCGGGTTCGTCGTGCTGTTCATCCTTGGAGGAATGGCCGCGCTGGCATTCCTCGTAACTCGACTGTTTGGAGGCGATGGCCAGACGACAGTCATCGTATGGATAGGGGGCATCGGATTCGCGCTGGCGATGCCCATACTTGCGATTTCGACGGCTGTGAGGGCCTTCCGACGCATCGCGTCACCGCTGGCAGATATCATGTCCGCCGCAGACTCCCTGGCCGAAGGCGACCTGTCGGCCCGGGTGCCAGAAAAACGAGGCTCTCGCGAGTTCAACCAGCTTGTGCGCTCCTTCAATCGCATGGCCTCGGAGCTGGAGCGCAACGACCAGCTAAGACGAAACCTCACAGCCGATGTCGCCCACGAGCTTCGCACTCCCCTGCACATCATCCAGGGCAACCTGGAAGGAGTGCTGGACGGCGTGTACCAGCCGTCCACCGATCACATCAACGCCACCCTGGAGGAGACTCGCCTGCTGGCCCGCCTAGTGGACGACCTGCGCACGCTATCCCAGGCAGAAGCGGGACAGCTGGAACTGCGCCTGGAGGAGGTGGAACTCTGCGGAATCCTGGAGGATGTAGGGACCAGCTTCAGTGGTCAGGCCGAGTCCCAGGGCATCGACTTGCGTATTGAGTGCGCAGATGCTGTTTATGGACTGTCCATGAATCTGGACGCCGGACGCATCGATCAGGCGCTGAGCAACCTGGTGGTCAACGCCATGCGTCACACCCCCGAGGGCGGCGCCATCACCCTCAGAGCAACCCGAAATACCAACGGAGTCCAGATAACCGTTCAAGACACCGGAGAGGGCATATCGTCCGACGACCTGCCCCACATCTTCGACCGCTTCTGGCGCGGCGACCGCTCCCGCACCCGAGCCTCCGGCGTCGGCGGTGGGCTGGGCCTGTCGATAACCCGCCAGCTAATCCAGTCCCACGGAGGGAGCATCGAGGTTGAGAGCGCCCTGGGCGTCGGCACGACGTTCACGATTAGTTTGCCGAGTCGTCGCCTTTCAACAAATGAGTGATTTCTTCGACGAAGTCTTGTGCGTTCCGCACCGTATCGCCAACTACGGAATCCTGAGCAGCGTAGAAGACTTCGTAATCGCTTTGTCTTCTTATGTTATACGCGTCTTGAAGGTATCTGGCGAACCGCTTATCTATGATTCCGGTTCGGACATAATGTCTGCCGAACTGATTAATGGAGCCACTGTGTGACCTGGGTAGATCTGAAATTACATTAGCCAATGCAGTTTGAACTGAGTGGTAGATCGCATAATACGCGCGGTTTGACGCGGCTTTCAGGCGATCATGTTGTAGCAGAAGCAGGGCATCGTTGAGGGCTTCGTCAGCTAATTGTAGCTGTCTGTTTACGTACTCTTGAGTAGGTTCCGTTGTCATAAAGTATGACGCCTTCGGCCAAAATGTTTTTGACGAATGGGGAGCCGATCGCTCTCAACCTCTGAAATTCGGTGCGGCTGAACTGAGCGAGTGAGATAAACGAAGTGTAGGCTTGATCATACATGAAGTCTGCGCACGTCTTACTCAGTTTGTCCCTGATGGTAGCTGTGTCGGCGGCAATAACGAGGATATCGATATCGCTGTTTGGCCTAGCGTCGCCTCTAGCAACTGACCCATAGAGCGCTATCGTGTCCACTTGGTCGCCCAGGGCTACAATTACCTTATCCGCGAATTCCTGGGCGGCTTTTTTACGGGCATCGGTAATGTGTTGACTCATGCGATTGTCAGTTCTTTGTTACTCACGATACAGCAGTATGTGTGCCGTTCTCACAGCTTTCTCGATAGAGTTATCGTCTGCGGGGAGTCCAGAGTGTGCGCATTCCCTTTGAAGTCACCGTACACCTTCTCCGGTTGAAAGCCAACCTCTGTTAGCATGTGGCGCAACTCGACCAGCGTGTAGGCCCTCACGGAGTGGTCCCATTCCTCAGTGGTTCCGTCAGGGAAGCGGACGGTGTTTTGCCAGTTGAGACGACCATTCCACTGGTCGAACTCCCAGCGCTTTTCGACTCGGATTCCGCCTTCGCGTTCTTCGATTGTTAAAGGGGCGAAGTCGCGAATCTCCTTCTCTCGGTTCCACAGATCCATCAAGAGGACACCACCGGGGGCCGTGGCCTCAGAGATGCGCTGGAGCATTCGCATGTTGCTCTCGTCATCGTCGAAACCAAAAGACAGGAACAGGCTGAGAGTCACATCGAATTGCCTGGGGAAGGACATCTCTCTGGCGTCGCCGTGCAGGAATTCAATCTCGACGCCGGACTCAGACGCTCGGCGTTCCGCCTCGTCGATTTGCTTTGGCGCCAGATCAATCCCCGTGACTTGATAACCCCGGCGAGCTAACTCGATAGCGTGGCGTCCGTACCCACAACACACGTCCAAGATCGACGCTCCGGGCGCGATGTCGACAAGCTTGACCAGGTCATCAACCTGCTGAACCGCCAGCTTCGTATCCTCTTCGGCGTAGAGGTCAAAGTATATCTGCCGGTTGTACAGGTCCTGGTGCCAGTTCACAGCGTTGTGTCCGGTCAGTTTCGGTATGCTTCTCTTCGATGAAGCACCCTCAAAACCAGTATCGTTATGGACTCGGAATCATCGTCGTAAGTGAATCTTACGCGCCATTGACCAACTCGAAGCCGCCATTCACGGTCGTAGCCTCTCAGGCGTCGCACATCACCCAATCCTGTCTCAGCGTATCTGTTGACTGCATTGCGCACTCTTTGTCGGACATTTTCTTCCAAGCCACGGAGGTCAGCGGCAGCACGACGAGTCCAAAGAACCGGCACATCTAACCCTTGAGCAAAGAATCGAGTTCTTCATCATTGACCACGTCGTCGCGCTTCACGTCCTCGTAAGCTTCGCGCACGGCCTCGATTTCTTCATCAGTTTCTGGTTCGTCATCCCACGGGGCAGTTGCCATAGACTCAAGCGCCGCGCTCTGCCCGACGCTTTGGAGAAACTGGAGATACCTTTTGGCTGCCGGTAACTCGGCGTCAGGCAATGCGTCGACCAGTTGATGGATATCCTCTCGTGTCAAGTTCATGATTTTCTCGACTGCATCATTTCAACTATTATCCAGGTACGGAATAATCTATTGCTTTATCCCAACAGGGTCTCGGATAGCAAATAGTCCACGATCTCAGATCGGGGGACAATCGCCTTAGCTAAATTTGGCTGAAACACCGAAGTTAAAAAGGATCAGTCCGCCGCCCTCATGGGTTCCGCCTCCTCGGCGACGCGAGGCAGGATATCCTTCAGATACCGGCCGGTGTGAGACTCTTCGACGTCCACCAAATCCTCGGGCGTGCCTTCGGTGATGAGGTCGCCGCCCTTGTCTCCGGCGCCGGGGCCGAGGTCTATGAGCCAGTCAGCGCTCTTGATGAGGTCGAGGTGGTGCTCGATCAGCACGACGCTGTTTCCGGCGTCCACCAGACGATGCAGGACGCGCATCAGGTGGGCGCAGTCCTCGAAGGACAGGCCCGTCGTCGGCTCGTCCAGCATGTAGAGGGTCTGACCCGTCGCGCGCTTGGATAGCTCCGTGGCCAGCTTGACCCTTTGGGCCTCGCCTCCGCTGAGGTGGGTGGCGGGCTGTCCCAGACGGATGTATCCCAGGCCCACGTCCTCCATTGTCTGGAGCTTTCGGCGCACTCTTGGGATATTCTCAAAGAACTCCAGCGCCTCGGTGACGGTCATGCTCAGAACTTCGGCGATGTTCTTGCCTTTGAACTCGATCTCCAGCGCTTCGCGGTTGTAGCGTTTGCCCTCGCAGATTTCGCAGGGCACGGTTACGTCGGGCAGGAACTGCATCTCGATGTTGATGTGGCCATCTCCGGAGCAGGCCTCACAGCGCCCGCCCTTGACGTTGAACGAGAACCGGCCCGGCTTGTAGCCTCGAGTCCGAGCCTCCGGCACCGTGGCGAACAGCTCACGTATGGGAGTGAACGTCCCCGTGTAGGTGGCTGGGTTGGAGCGTGGAGTCCGACCAATGGGCGACTGGTCGATGTTGACCACCTTGTCGATGTTCTCGATGCCCTCAATCTTGTCGAAATCGCCGGGGCGGTCTTTGGCGCGGTAGAAGGTCTGGGCAAGCTGCTTGTACAGGACTTCGTACATGAGGGTGCTCTTGCCAGAACCGGAGACTCCGGTGACGCACACCAGTCGGCCCAGGGGAATCTTGACGTCGATGTCCTTGAGGTTGTTCTGCCGAGCGCCCCTGATGGTGAGAAACTTGCCATTGCCTTCGCGCCGAGTCTCGGGGACCGGAATGGTGCGGAAGCCGCCCAGATACTGCCCGGTGATGGACTCTGGAGTGTCGATGATGGATTGCACTGGCCCAGAGGCGACGATATGTCCCCCGTGCTCGCCGGCGCCAGGCCCGATGTCCACGATGTGGTCGGCGGCGCGCATGATGGCTTCGTCATGTTCGACGATGATCACGGTGTTGCCCAGGTCTCGCAGGCGTTTCAGGGTGTGGATGAGCCGATAGTCGTCGGCGGGGTGCAGACCGATGGACGGTTCGTCGCAGACGTACAGCACGCCCATGAGACCAGAGCCTATCTGGGTCGCCAGCCGAATTCTCTGGGCCTCGCCCCCGCTGAGAGTCGATGCGGTGCGCGAGAGGGTGAGGTAGTCCAGCCCGATATTCAGGAGGAAGCGAAGGCGGGCGTCGATCTCCTTGAGTATCTGGGACGCGATGGTCTTGTCGCGCTCGGTCAGTCGGTCTTCGGGTTTCGCGCCGTTGGTTGCTGGGCCTTCGCTGTTGATAGAATCGATCCACTCCAGCGCGCCGTTGATGGAGCGGTCGGTCATGTCCATGATGTTAATGCCGCCCACCGTGACGGCCAGAGCTTCGCGTCGGAGCCTCCGGCCTTTGCAGGATGCGCATGGCCGCGCGGCCATGTATCGCTCGATCTCGGTGCGCATGTAGTCCGACTCGGTGTCCCGATATCGGCGTTCCAGATTGTTGATGACGCCCTCGAAGCTGGTCGTCCAGTTGTAGGTCTTGCCCCTCTTGGTGTGGTGGGTGACCTTGATATTCTTGCCCTTGGTGCCGTAAAAGATGGCTTCAACCTGACGCTTGGTCAGCTTTTTGAAAGGCGTGTCGGTGTCGAACTTGTAGGCCCTGCCCAGGGATTCAAGCTGGCTGAAGAACCAGGGAGACATGGTGCCGGTGCGCGCCCACGCCTGGACCGCGCCCTCTCGGATGGTCCTGTCCTTGTCAGGAACAACGAGGTCGGGGTCGACCTCCAGCTTGTAGCCGAGGCCGGTGCAAGTCGAGCATGCGCCGTGGGGATTGTTGAAGCTGAAGGTCCGAGGCTCCATCTCGCCGAAGCTGATGGAGCAGTGAACGCAGGCGAAATGCTCGGAGAACAACTGCTCCTCGCCGCCAACAACATCCACCAGCACCGTGCCGCCGGCCATCTTCAGCGCGGCCTCCACGGAGTCGGACACGCGGTTGATCTCTGCGCTCTCGCCCGTCACAAGACGGTCAACCACGATCTCGATGTTGTGCCATTTCTTCTTGTCCAGATCGGGGACTTCAGAGACCTCGTAAGTCTCGCCGTTCACTCGAACGCGCACGAATCCGGCCACGCGGGCCTGCTCGAACACGGGCTTGTGCTCGCCCTTTTTGCGCCGGACCATCGGAGCCATGATCTGGATTCGGCTGTTATCGGGCAGAGACAGCACAGTGTCAACGATCTGCTGGACGGTCTGTCGCTCGACAGGACGCCCGCATTTGTAACAGTGGGGATGTCCGACTCTTGCATAGAGAAGTCGCAGGTAGTCGTAAATCTCGGTGACGGTGCCGACGGTCGAGCGCGGGTTGTGGGAGACGCCTTTCTGGTCGATGGAGATGGCCGGAGACAGCCCCTCGATGTAATCGACGTCGGGCTTGTCCATCCGTCCCAGGAACTGGCGAGCGTAAGCAGACAGGGATTCGACGTACCGACGCTGTCCCTCGGCGTATATGGTGTCGAAGGCCAGCGAGCTTTTGCCCGAGCCTGACACTCCGGTAATGACCACGAGTTGGTTTCGGGGAATCGTTACGTCAACGTTCTTGAGGTTGTGCTCGCGCGCGCCCTGAACGACGATATTCTCCAACGGCATTTCTGTGCTGCCCTCCGGTGGATTCAGTGAGTCGAGGGGAGGAATGGCCGCGCCTGAAAGGCACGACATCATTCGGAGACCTCGGAGCGGAAATCAGGTTCGGGGGACGAAAAGTCCCTGGTTTGTCCTAGGTTTGACGTTATGATTCTACCACTCTGAGGGTCATCTGTCAGTCAGTTTTGGTCGAAGTTTGGAGCATTTGTTCGATATTTTGGCGAGTTGACGCTGTGACAGGACGATTTTGCGGGAGGGTCACGAGCGCTCCTGCATCGAGCGCACGTAGTAGGGTTTCCAGAGCCTGATTGTGATCGGGACTGCCAAGTTGAGCCAGAACGCGGTTATCATGAGCGTGTAAAACGCCGCATCGTTGAGCACAGAGTGTTCGACGTAGGCAATGTCCATCACCACGAAAGCGAGTTCGGCTCTGCCCAGCATTCCTAACCCCACCATCAGAGAAGCGGACGTTGTCAATCCCCCAGTGTAGCGCGCCGCCAGTCCAGCCGATGTGACCTGCGCGAAAAACAGCGCAGCCACCAAGGCGATACTCTGGGGAATGATTGAAAATATGATGTCCCAATCGAATATCAAGTTGGCGCCAAGGAGGACGAAGAAGACAGGACCAATCCATGTGAATGCGACGTCGTCGATGATGCGTTTTGTTGCTTCGTAAGAATTGCCATTGGCGTCGAGGTGAAAATACTCCTCTTTCAATATCAGCCCCGCCATGTATGCCCCAACAGCGACGTGGAAACCAAACTCATGGGCTATCAGGCTGACGATCAGGGCCAGAGTTAGCACTATCAGCGTGGAGAATTCGCCTTCACTGAATGTCAAGATGTTTCGCACTCCGAGACGGTTCATCAGAGGCACCTTTTGTAGCCAGCCACTGGTGTTATGCGGAAACACCCAGGCGCCGATGAAGGTCACGACCAGGAAAAATAAGACCGTCTTGCCAGCGATGAGGCCGATGTCTGTGACGCCCACGCTTCCATCGCCCGTCACGACAGGAATGAGGACAGCCACCAATGCCAGTGACGCAACGTCGTCCAGCACCGCCGAGGTCATGATTCGCGTCGCGACTGGAGACGCGTGCAATCCCTCGCTCCTCAGTGAGACCATCGTGAGGGAGACCGCGGTCGCCGTCATGGCGAGGCCGACCATCAGCGCCAGATTGAGGTCACTCCAGAACCAGAACGCCAGAGAGAATGCAGTCAGAAACGGGGCCAGTCCGCCGAAAAATGCAATCCCCCAACTTTGCTTTATGCTCTGGATGAAGTTGTTGGTGTTCTCTTCGAATCCCAGGGCGAACATGATAATTATGATGCCCACGTCCGCCAGCCCCTTGACGAAGGGATCAGCCTCTTCAGGGAGCCAACCGAGGTTGACCAATATAGCGCCAACGGCCAGGAAGTATACGACGGCCGTGAGGCGCGTGGCCTTGGCGACGACTATGGCAGCAAATGTCCCGACCCAGATCAGAGTGAGTTGAAAAAGCGGTTCCATCGGTGTCCCTGATAGATTATTGCGTTCCCTGGATACAGATTAAATGGACTCATGGATTGATAGTACCCGAAACATAACGTCAGGAGTTCAATCGCGCGCGAGCTTGATCCTAACCAGTAAGCGGGCGCTCCAAGAGTGCAGAGAGGTTTGCACAGTCAACAAACCGGAGTCTCAGCCAACTGGCCGAGACTCCGGTGACTAGATTCCCTATTGGCCTTCGACAACTCTGGAACTCGCAGAGTCTACGACTCCACGATGGTCAGGGAAGCGATGGACTCGCCGGGTGCGCTGGCGCTCATGGGGTCGCGGGGCGGGATCGCGTTCACGACGTCCATGCCCTCGGTGACCATGCCGAATACCGAGTGAGCGTCGTTCAGATGAGGCGTCGGCGCGAAGGTGATGAAGAACTGGCTGCCGTTGGTGCCGGGGCCAGCGTTGGCCATCGACAGGATGCCAGGCTTGTCGTGGCGAAGGTTGGGGCTGAACTCGTCCCCGAACCTGTAACCGGGGCCTCCGGTGCCTGTGCCTGTGGGGTCGCCGCCCTGAGCCATGAATCCCGGGATCA
>JASLRP010000036.1 GCA_030743915.1 SAR202 cluster bacterium
GTGTAGGGAGGATACAGCTTGATAGCGACGAAGTTAAGCTCGTCGAACGCTCGCTCCAACTCCGCAATCATCCCCTCTGGCTTAAGAGGGGACACGTACGCGAACCCGACAAATCGGTCTGGATTCCGAGCCACAAACTGAGCGGTCAGATCGTTGCCGGTGGCGCCGTCGGGGTGGAAGATGTTGAACAGGCAGGCGATGTCTATGCCGACCGAGTCCATCGCTGAAAGCATCAGATCGGCATCATCAATGGCGCCGTACCTGTCCCATCTGCCCACGTGCCCGTGAAAGTCGATGACCCGCTGTCCCTCAATCATTGGCATCCATCTTCAGAATTCGCTCCAGATTTCCTGAGCAGACCAACTCCAGTTCTTCATCGCTCAAACCCGCATGATGGAGATAGTACAGAACCGGCCCCATCGCGTATCTGGGATACCACGAGCCATAGATCAGCCGCTCTGCTCCGAACTCATCGCGCAACGCTTCGACCTCGCCTATGGGCTCGTAGCGGCTCAACTCCAGATGGGAATTGGGCAGCGCCTGCAAAAGCGGACGAACCCATAACGCATGGGTGTAGTGAGCCCCCGTTAGCACCGTCGTCAGATCAGGGTAGGCTGTCAGCGTCGTCACGATGTCATCTGGGTCGGTCTCGGGCAGGGTGAACCACAGAGGAATATTCGCCTCGCACAGCCAGGATAGGAGCGAATGATAGGCCCACGGTCGAAATGGCAACTCGACTGGAACAGCGTTCGCAAGTCGAACGCATTGCACGTGACCGCTGCCATGTAGCTCCTGAATCTGTTGGAGGCTGTCTGAGGTTGGCAAGACAGACCAGATGGGATAGAGGCGTTCGTCGTCGCCTAGCCAATCTTCCAAATAGGCGTTGCCGTTGATGGGGCTGATGTCTTCGCTGTGGGCATGATAGACCAGCGCACGCTGGACGCCATGCCTATCGAGTTCAGCAAGCAGCTCGCCCCGATTTCGGAAGGGCGATACTTCGTCCTGACGGTTACCCACTCGCACGTTGGCGTCGAACACAGGCACACGGGATTTGAAATTCAGAGAGGTCATGATCGCTGGAACTTAATCCGGTCTCGAAGCCGCGAAAAGCCTGTTCCGGCCCGTACAAACCATTCTCTCCGAGTAGTCATCGACCGACCAGACCGAGCCGTCTTTCCGGGGTATGTCTCTGGGTTTTCGAAGGATGAACTCGCCCCTGTCAGGCTGGTTGTACACCACGTGGGCAACGTCGAAGCGTTCAACCTGGTACTCGGGAGATGTCGAAAAGTCGGGCACGATCAGCGCTCCGGTGTCCACCTGATACCGCACAGGCGATTTCAGCACGTTCATCGTCTTGATGGGATACTCCAGAACGGCCCGCAACCCAGAGGTCTCGTCACTCAGTTCGGTCTGGCCCATCAAAGGCACATTCCGAAGGGTGTGCTCCACAACATCGTCATCGGTGAGAAGCTCCGTCACATCCTCGAAAGCGCAAAGGTCTATCTGCACGTCGTCGAATCTGTCTTTGAAAAGCCCTGCCTCCACGGAAGTTCTGCCGCCGGTGTTGTCGTAGCCAGGATCATCGAAGTCGTCAGGATTGGCGACCCAGTGATTGCGAATCAGCGTGTATTCTGTGGCGCCGAAGATGCCCCGAAAGTCGTAGTTGGGCATGGTGATTAGCTGGCCGTCGGAGTGGGTATGCTCCGAGCGGCAGGGGGCGATGAGGTAGTAAGGTTCTTCCGTGCCTTTCTCGTCGTCGAACAGGGTGCAAGTCGCGTCGAGTTGAATGCGTGACATGCTGCCATTTAACGCGCCGAACCAGGTCATGTAAGAGTTGGCGAAATCGATTGCGCTCATCGGGTCTCCTTGTTTTGATCTTGGTTGAAGGAACAGGACTACGGCCTCCCGTCGAGGGCCTTACGGCACCGCCTGTCCTGCCAAAACTCCTGTGCATCGCTCATGGTCAACGGCGACCTGGCCATTGACCACCACAAAAGGCAATCCCGTCGGGAACTGGCGAGGGTCGTCGAAGGTGGAGTTGTCTATGACCCGTTCGGAGTCGAACACCGCAACGTCTGCATAATACCCCTTCTCGATCCGTCCCCGGCGAGTCAAACCGAACCTCTGCGCCGGACGTTCGGTCATCCGATGCACCATCTGTTCGAGGTTGAGGATGCCGTACTCCCGACGGAACCGCCCCAGGAATCTGGGGAACGCTCCGAATGAGCGTGGGTGGGTGAAACTGCCCGCTGGCGTGATGTCACTGCACACCATGTAGTCTGGCCGCGCCAGCAGGTTCATACAGTCCAGATTGTGCTGACGCCAGTTTGCCACGTTGTGCGGTGGGGCGCCACGATACCCGATCTTCAGATTTTCGTCGACAAGCAGATCGCAAAGGGCATCCTCCACCGACGTTCCAAGATGGGCCGCCACGTCGGGCAATGTCATCCCTTCCAGATGGCTGTTCTTCGGCAGATAGGTGAACACCACCTCGTCAAGCGCGACGGACATTTCGAACTCTTCATGGAGAATTTCGCGTAACTTCTGGCGTTCCGTCGGGTCGGTGAGCCTTCTCATAATCGCTTCCGGCCCGCCATCCTGAACGTAACTCGGCAGGACGCTCACGGAGATTGAGCTTCCGGTTGGGTACGGGTATATGTCCAGGGTGCAGTCAACGCCCTGCGACTTGGCTTCGTCAACTGGCCCGAGTCGGTCTGCAATGGTTCCCGGATTCTTGAAGTCGGTCCTGAAATGCGAGAGGTGGAGCTTCACTCCCGTCTGTCGGGCGATTTCCAGCGCTTCGAGCACGCCATCTCCCCCAAAGGCCCGGCTAGCGTTGGCCCTGCGAGGCTCGGCGACGTAGATGCTGTCCATCTCCTGCACCGTTTTGCAGAGTTCAATGAATTCATGAGTGTCTCCCCAAGGGCCGGGATAGTACGCTCCTCCCGTGGAGAACCCGACCGCGCCTTGCTCAATGCCCTCTTTCACCAACTGCTTGGCCTTTTCCAGGGCGTCATCATCCAGGGGCACGTCGCGAAAGCCCGCAACCTCAAGGCGCACAGTCCCCTGGGGCACGAGGTAGGCGGTGTTGAGAGCCACCTTTTTATGATAGTTGGCTCGGAATGCGGCAACGCTGCTCATGTCCAGGTCTTCCGGAGGGTCACCCAGAAGACCTCCAAGATAGTGGCGGTGTATGAGGTAGTTGTCTGCCGATAATGGGGCATACGACATGCCGTCCAGCCCCAATATCAGCGTCGTGATGCCCTGACGCAGGCCGTTGGCGTGCTGTGGGTCTGTGAGCAGAGCGCCTTCAGAGTGAGTGTGGGTGTCTATGAACCCGGGCGAAACGACCATGCCGGTGGCGTCGATTATCCGAGCCGCCTGAGCGCTGGACAGGTCGCCTATGGCATCGACATATTCTCCTTTAATCCCCACATCGGCGCGATACCCGGCAGACCCGGTCCCATCGACAACCATGCCCCCGGAAATGATCAGGTCAAACATATTGGGCGTTCCTCTAAATTGGAGTCCTTAGCCGATGGCGGCAGGCTAGTAGCCCCTGATACCGGTTCCCTCGGACAGCATGGCGTTGACAGCGTCTTTCACGGCCATCGTGGCATCCACCGACACCATAATATCGGCGTCTCGATGCTTGCCGGCGGCGTGGATTTTGTCTGTGCCCTCTTGAGTGACCTTGATGCAGTCGGGGTGATCCGGCTGCCCTGGGAGACCCATTGACTGGGCCAGGTCATTGGGGCCGCCGGCGAAGACCTCTATTCCATCGACCGCGAGGATTTCGTCCAGGTTGTTGTAGGCGGTGATGCTCTCTATCTGAGGGACGATCAGCAGTTCATCATTCGTCCTGTCCATCATCGCCTTCAGGTCTGTTTCCATGCCGAACCGGGTGACCCGTTTGCTGGTGTAGCTGCGGTGTCCAATCGGGGCGAAGTAGCAATACCCGACCAATTTCTCGGCCTGCTCTTTGTTCTCAAGATCGGGAATCGTGATGACTCGCATCCCTCGATCGAGATAGTTGAGGATATTGCTCTGAATCTGGTCTGGGACTCTCATGGCGGGTGTCAGTCCCCACCCGTCGCACATGCGGCAGAAACGGTCGATGGTCTCAGGGGTGATTGCCGCGTGCTGACCGTCAAAGCTCACAAAGTCGAGATTCATGGCTCCGGCCAACTCGATGATCTCATCCGAGTAAAAACTCAGCGAAATGCCTACTGCTTTCTGTCCAAGTCTCATCTTCTCAATTATCTTGTTCGTGGGCATATGTGTGCCTCCTTGCGCAATTTTGGATCACGAATATCGCATATGTTCCAATTCACAATCCAGAGGACGATTCTAGCTCAACGCAAGAGGATATTCTACCGGCGCCCAAATCATCTGAATTAGGGGCGAATCAGAAATGTCTCTGATAGACTTGCCCCATGCCGGACCATGTATTCAAGATCAAATCCCCACTCAGCGCGGCGATGCGCCCCGGCAAAGTGTTCTACGGCTGGTGGCTTGTAGGCGTGGCCGCCTTCATGCTCACGCTGATGTCGCTGACTGTGTTCCAGGGCCTGGGAACCATGCTGGTGACTCTGGAACGACAGTTCGGATGGACTCGAACCGCCCTATCCGGCGCATTCGCACTTGCCCGAGTTGAAGGGGCAGTTCTGGGGCCGCTTGAAGGCTTCCTGGTGGACAGGATAGGCAACCGACGCATGGTGCTGATCGGCTACACCATCATGGGTATCGGTTTCATCTTAATGTCTCAAGTGCGGAGTCTATGGCACTTCTATGCGGCCTTCATAATCATCTCGTTGGGATCGGGGCTGGGCGGCTGGCTGGCGATGATATCCATGATCAACAACTGGTTCAACCGACGTCGCTCATTTGCGCTGGCATCGGCCATGTCTGGGATTCACGTGGGGGGACTGCTGGTCCCTCTGCTGGCCCTGGCGATTGAGTGGTTTGGATTCAATGGAGCGGCGCTCGGGATCGGAGTATTCCTGCTCGTGATCATTGGACCGGTCTCCAGGGTGATTCGCAATCGTCCTGAGGACTATGGCATGCATCCCGATGGCGTTGCGCCCGACGCAGAGATTTCAGAAACTAAGGCCGATGACGACCCTCAAGAGGATGATGAACCCGACTTCACAGCGGCGCAAGCGCTCAGAACGCCGGTATTCTGGACGCTCACGGTCGTGCAGGTCGCAACCAGCATCTCCGTCGTGACGCTGGCGCTGCACCTTGTCCCAAAACTCACAGACATGGGAATGTCGCTCAGTGGCGCCAGCACCATCGTGTTGACGTACACAATAGTGGCCCTTCCATCCCAGTTCATATCAGGGTTTTTCGCAGATCGGCTGCCCAAGCCTCCCGTCATATTCGTTTTCCTGTTGTTACAGGGCGCAGCGATCTTGACGATTGCCGTTGCGGACACCGTGTTGATGGCAGTCGCATTCGCGGTGATGTACGGCATCGCCTTCGGGGGGCGCAGTCCGCTGATGACCGCCATTCGTGGCGATTACTTCGGACGCAAGGCCTTCGCGACTATAATGGGATTGTCGCAATTCCCCATGAATCTTGGAATGATCGTCGCGCCGCTGTTTGCGGGTTACATGTTCGACACCACGGGCACATACTTTGTCCCCTTTGTAACCTTCGCGTCGTTGACCTTCCTGGGGGCGGGACTGATGCTTTTCGTGAAGAAACCCCGCAAATCGCTGGTCGCGCAAACCGACGCAGAGGGACAACCGGCCGCTTAGATGGTCAAAGCGAATCGGACAATAGAACTCAGACCCTTCTAGGCCCCAGAGAGCCAAGATGCTATGCTTGGGAATATTCATCATCCTCAACGAACTCTCTCACATTCGGCGGATTCAAAAATCGAAAAATAGAGGTACCAATATGCCAGTTGTAGGTTTCGACATCAATACTCAGCGAATTCTGGCGGACGGCAAGTCCTGGGGCGAGGTCGGCCCTTACGAGGAACTGTTGGGAACGCTTCACTTCGCGACCGACCCGCTGAACGACGCCAACTCCCGGATAACCGACGTCGAGCTCGCGCCGCGCAGTGATCAGGGCCTGGTGGAGTTCACCGCCGACGTGTCCATAATATTGCCGGTTGACCGCGCGCGTGGAAGCGGCAAACTGCTTCTAGATGTCGTGAATCGTGGCAACCGCGTGGGCCTGCCAGTCTTCAACAGCGGTCCACGGATGGAAATAGAAGCCGACACCCCAGTGGACTATGATGTCGATCTGGGCAACGGGTTTCTAATGAGGCACGGCTACACTGTCATGGCGTGCGGCTGGCAGGTGGACACGCCGAAGAAACCGGCTCTCATAACACTGCAAGGCCATACGGTCGAGGGGATGACCGGCCGGGTGTACACTCAGCTTCAGTCGCAGTCGGACACCCACAATCTCCTGCTATCGGACAAGGGCCATCAACCGTACCCTGCCGCCGACATGGTGGAGGCCGGAGCATCGCTTGAGGTCCGAGATATGCCCGATACCGAAGCGTATCCGGTCCCTCGCGACCAATGGCGTTTTGGCAGATTAGAAGCCGATGGGACTTACGTCCCTGACCCTGGGTACATCTGCTCGGAGAAGGGGTTCGAGAAGGGCCGACTGTACCAGATCGTTTACACCACCGACTGGGCGCCCATTCTGGGGCTCAGCTTTGCGGCGCTGCGAGACTCGGTCTCCTGGCTCAAATACGGCTCTGATTCTACGGCGCGGCCCATCGAGAATATTCGCCATGCCTATGCGTATGGAATCTCCCAGACCGGACGATACCTGAGGACCTACATCTACAACGACTTCAACCGGGACGAATCGGACCGGGAAGCCCTGGATGGAATCATCGCCAACGTCGCCGGAGGCATGCGTGGAGAATTTAATCAGCGCCTGGGACAGAACTCAAAAGACCGCAACAACATGATGACCCATCTCTTCCCCTTCGCCAGCGTGCCACAGACCGACCTGGAGACGGAAGAGACCGACTCCCTGCACCGTCGAATGGATGATCGCGGCAGTCAAACGAAGGTGATGTACACCAACTCCTCTGCGGAATACTATCGTGGCGACTCATCGCTGATTCACACCGACCCTGACGGAAACAGAGACATCGAAGTTGCGCCAACCGCCCGGATATATCATTTCTCGGGAACGCAGCACGGCATCGGAACGTGGCCTCCCACCGACACCACGGAGAGCATTGAGGGCGTCGCCCGATCTCAAAATATCCGTAACGTGATCGACTACTCGCCGCTTCTGCGGGCCTGCCTGTTCAATCTGGACAGGTGGGTCAACGAGGGCGTCGAGCCACCGCCCAACAGCCACCCGCGCATCGACGACGGCACGGCGGTCCCTTTCGAGTTGGTCAAAAAGGTTTTCGACGGAATTCCAAACGCCAATCGCCCTGATCGAATCGCCATTCCTCGGAGGCGGGATTACGCCCTGAAAGATGATGTCGAACAGATTCAGAAGATGCCCCCAACCGTCGGCAAGGCGTTCGCCACACTGCTTCCAGTAGTTGACGCCGACGGCAACGAGATTCCCGGAATACGATTGCCGGAGGTCGCCGTCCCGCTGGCTACCCACACGGGCTGGACGCTAAGGCACAAAGACATCGGTGGCGAAACTCAACTTCTGATGTTCGCAGGCGCGACCATGCGTTTCGCGTCCACAGAATCCCAACGAGCCGCATCCCGAGACCCCCGTCCGTCCATCGCCGAGAGGTACGCGTCGAAGGATGACTACCTGGAACGAGTGCGCGGCGAAGCAGAAAAGCTTGTGGAACAGCGATACATGCTCGAAGAGGATATCGAGTACTGCGTCGAGCAAGCCGAAAGGCTCTGGGACTACATCGCATCAGGCAGCTAGCAGGCAGCCGCTTTGACAGAACGCTGCTCGTTTTCAACGACTCCGAGAGCAGGATTCAATCATGGAAGCACGCACTGCCCGGA
>JASLRP010000037.1 GCA_030743915.1 SAR202 cluster bacterium
GGAGATAGCCAAGATTCGCGCCGCCCGCCGCATATGGGCGCGGGAGTTAAAGGAACGTTACGGCGCCAACCAAGAACGCTCCTGGTGGCTGAGGACTCACGCTCAAACCGCTGGAGTCACACTGACATCTCAGCAGCCCGAGAACAACATCGTCCGAGTTTCCCTCCAGGCGCTGGCCGCTGTTCTGAGCGGAGTTCAGTCGCTGCACACCAACAGCATGGACGAGGCTCTTGCCCTCCCCAGCGAGGAAGCCGCGCTCATGGCTCTGCGCACCCAACAGATCATCGCCCACGAGCCGGGCGTCACAGACACTGTGGACCCCCTTGGAGGCAGCCATTATCTGGAATGGCTCACTGACCAGTTGGAGGAGCAGGCATACGAGTATTTCCGGCGCATCGAGGATATGGGCGGCGTCAGAAAGGCCGTTGAGGACGGTTTCCTGGTCCGAGAGATCGCCGACGAAGCCGAGCGATTCCAGCACGAACTCGACAGCAAAGAGCGAGTCACCGTAGGCGTCACCGACTATGTCACGGACGATGAGATCAAAATTCCGATCCTAGAGATCGACGAAGACGGAGAGCGCCACCACCTCGACCGTCTCAACCGCACAAGAACCGAACGAGACAACCAGAAGGTGTCCGAGGCGTTAACCCAGCTTCGCCAAGCGGCGAAAGGCGACGAAAACATGATGCCGCCTATCCTCAACGCCGTTAAGACCTACGCCACGCTGGGCGAGATGATGCAGGTACTCAAAGATGAATGGGGCGAGTTCCAGGCGTCGTGGTTCTGAGTCTGTCCCTTACCCTAGAGATTCAGGGGTCTGGTCTTCGATCCCGGGCATTATCCAGACGGGTCTGGGCGCGTTCTCGAACTCCAGGCCTGGGTCATCGCGGTCCAGGCCAGAGATTGTCATCTTCATCTCGGCCAGATACTCGATCTCGCCGTTGACTATCCGGAACGTCCGGTCATGCCCAGGATAGATCAGGTCTGCTGTTTCGACGATCCTGTCTATGCTTTTCGTCGCTTCTTTCTCGTTCCAGAAAACCAGTGGATTCCGGCGAGTCAGCGCCACGTTGGAATAGTGAAGAACGTCGCCTGTGAGGGCGCAGACGCCGTCATCCGTTTCGACCAGCACCGATATGCTGCCGGGAGAGTGTCCGGGCGTATGAATGACACTTACTCCAGGCTCGATCTGGTAACCGTCGTCCACTTCCTGAATGTCAGGTTGATGCTCGATCATGGCGCCTGTCCAGGCAGGGGTGGCCCAGTCATTGATGTGGGGGTGATGAGCGTACTTTCGCTCCAGTCTGTGGAGGAGCATGGGCGCATGGGTGAAGAGGTCGAAGTTCTGGCTGTGATCCCAGTGGGCGTGACTCATCACGGTTATGTCAATGTCCTGGGGTGTCAGACCTCGGGCCTGGAGAGCTTCCAACAGCACAGTCCGCCGTCCGGCATGCCCAACATCCACCAGAATGCGCTTCTCGCCCTCAATGAGGATGCTGCTGCAAAATCCGACTATTCCGACGTTGGTCCGAATCGGTGCCCCTTGAAGCAGTACGTCGATTTTCACCATCACGGTCTCCCTTCAAATGCTTTTGGAAAATGGACGCCAAACGGTCCCTCTCAAAGCAAGAATGCGAGTCTGCAGATGCGTTGGCGTCGTCACGAAATCCGTCAATCCATGCCACAAGTTACCATCTGCGCCGTGATAAAGCCGTGAGGGAGCCAGTCTTCGCAACCCATGTCCGATGCGGCGAAACCGTCTATGGTATGCTCGTGACCTGACGGGCCGTATATTCACCAATTATTGCGTCCAACGGAAAGGACCAACCCCATGCGTGAGCAGGTTAGACAGCAATTCGATGTAGTCCACGAAAAAAACGTGCCGATGAAAACTCGGGACGGCACGACGTTGTATGCCGACGTCGTGCGCCCGGACATTCCGGGGCGCTTGCCCGTGCTGTTGACCCGCACACCCTATGGCAAAGACACCTCGATGCTGAACAACGAAGGTTCGGCGTTCTTTCTAGCCCGCCACGGATATGTAACGGTCGTGCAGGACTGCCGGGGACGTTTCACTTCTGAAGGTGAGTACTATCCGATGGTCAACGACATCGAAGATGGATACGACGCGGTGGACTGGGCCGCTCGTCTGCCGTGGAGCAACGGTCGGGTTGGGACTTTCGGCCAGTCATACATGGGCGCCAGTCAGTACATGATGGCGCGAAACAATCCCATGCCGCCTCAGCTACAGGCGATGATTCCGGTGTCAGCCGCAGCCGATTACTACCAGGGTTGGGTGTATCACACCGGAGGCGCCATGCTCTGGGGTTGGGCTGTGCCGTACGCCGTCCTGAAGGGTCGCAACACCCTCGAACGTCTGGGCCGCGACGATCTGTTGGCCAAGATGGACGAGTACGTGGAGCAGGGCACGAACTTCTCCCAGCCTCTGCGAGAGGAGTGGTTCCGCCACGTTCCTATCAGCGACTGGGCGGAGTTGCTCAAAGAGACCGCGCCATATTTTGAGGACTATATCAATAATTCAGACGACGGCGAATACTGGTCTCAAGTCAACGTCAACCACAACGCCAAAAACATCAGCGTGCCCATGCTGCACGTTAGCTCATGGTATGACATCTTTCTGGAAGGGGCGTTGAACGGCTATCAGAGTGTCAAATCTGACAGCGAACATACGCAAGCCAGGCGCGGCCAGAAGCTATTCATCGGACCCTGGGGACATCTTTTCCCCTTCGTTCAGCCCACCTCTCAGGGCACCGGGGACATCGATTTCGGACCCGAGGCATTGGTGGACCTTCACGACCTCCATCTGCGATGGTACGACTACTGGCTCAAGGACTTCGAGACCGGCGTCATGGATGATCCGCCTGTCACGGTGTTCACCATGGGCGAGAACCGATGGCAAACCCTGGAGGATTGGCCTCCCCCTAACGCGAACTACGTCCGCTGGTATCTCCATAGCGACGGGAAGGCCAACACGCTGAACGGAGACGGCAGCCTATCAACCGTTCCACCAGGTGACGAACCGACTGACAGTTATCTCTATGATCCCGACGACCCCGTTCCGACGCTCGGAGGCGCAAACCTGTCAATTCCACTGGGCGTCCAGGACCAGTCGCCCGTGGAGAACAGGCAGGACGTATTGGTGTTCACCTCCGACCCAATGGAACGACCTCTGGAGGTCACGGGCCCCATCAAAGTCCATCTATGGGCGGCATCGACTACGCCAGACACCGATTTCACGGCCAAACTCGTTGACGTTAGGCCCGATGGGTACGCCCAGAACCTTCAAGACGGCATCATTCGCGCTCGATATCGCGACTCCACCACCACTCCTACACTCATTGAAGCCGATCGAGTGTATGAGTACACCATCGACCTCTGGGCCACGAGCAATGTCTTTTTGCCGGGACACCGCATTCGTCTTGAAATCAGTTCAAGCAACTTCCCCAGGTTCGACCGCAACCCCAACACCGGGGCGCGCTTCGGAGATGACGCGGTCATGCAGACAGCCAATCAAACGGTGCATCATCGAGGGGAGTTTCCGTCACACGTTTTGCTGCCCATCATCCCACGGTGAACTAAGGGGAAGCGTCCAAACCGCAAATGACCTTCGGAATTGACCAAAAAACGAGGGAAGACGAAGAGGAGGTCTGAGGTTATCTATCGGTGGGATTGTGTCTGGAATCGGAGGGGACAGGGAATAGTGATCGAGTAGTGGCTCGATGGCCTCGCCCGGTGGGATGGGACGATTATCGGCTCAGGTATTACTACTGGCTCAATATCCCAAAGGTCAGAATCAACGTCACAGCAGTTATGATTGCGGCGTTGAACGCCCAGGAGAATCTCACGATACTTCGTCCCGGACGGTGGGGATTATATTGCCCCTGCCTTGGAAACGGCGCGCTTGGGTACTGTCTGATCATCGCTCGCCCTCTACACTGATTGTCCAGTCACCATCACACTGCCCATGCATGCAACTGGACTTCGGCTCGGTCCATAACTGATCTCAATCTTAGTATATGCTAACCGACCCTATACGCACATGTTAATTTCGTGAGTAAGGGTATGCTAAGCTCCATAGTTTGTCAATATTAATAATCTAACACAGTCCCAACTAATTTCTGCCCACACAATCCGCATACGTCGTGGCGCGGTAACGCCGACATTCTCACAACCACAGTTGAAGAACCAGGAGCGTTGGCTTGCGTTCAACGTCGAAGTGATACAAAATGACCCGGACACCGATATTTGGTTCTGAGTTACCGAATTGAATGACACTCGGAGATGATCAAACATGCCACGAGCCACGCTTGACCTTCAGAACGCAGATGATCTGCAAGCCGTAAATGCCGTTTGGAGAGTCGCTCAAGGCTTTGTTCCTGGCGAACCCAACGAGGGGTTGGTGGCTCGAATCACAGGAAGTCCAGCCCGCCTACCCGACTACGATGATTCGAGCTGGGAGACGACGAACAATGTCGAGGAGTGGCGGTCGGACGGATTTTCCTTCATCTGGTACCGCATCAATATCACGATCCCAGAGACCGTGGGTGGTCACGAGGTGCAGGGCATGAGTTGCCTCATCGAGACGTGCATCGACGACTACGGCGAAATCTGGATCGACGGCAAGTGCGACCTGCGAACGGGCACTGTCCAGGGATTCAACATCCCTCAACGAGTTGTGGTGAGCGCGGATCCGAAACCCGGCGACCAACACACAATCGCCATGCTGGCGGCCAATGGGCCGTTGGCTGCTCCGGGAGGCGCAGTGTTTGTGCGGTACGCAAATCTGGCCTTCGAGTGGCGCGATCCCCGGTACTGATCTGTCAGGGGCGCCGGAGCGCGCTACACCGCCAGATTTCCTTCGCCGTACAGCACCTCGGCGATGGTCACCTGCGGTCGCCCGGATATGGCGCCATCAGGAATCGCGCCGCTGTGCGCTCGTTTGAACGACTCCGAACCGCGCCATGCCTGAAACGCCTCTCGGTCCTCCCAGATCGACAGGTTGATATAGACGCCCGGCTCATCGGTTTTGAGACGCCCGAAAGAGATTCGTCCGGGCACGTCCTCGCCATCGCCTGACTGTTCCGGGTCTTCAAAAACATATTCGAATCCTTCATTGAGTTGGATACGGTTCTGAACAATTATCATCGGGCAACCTCTCCTGAAATTCAATAACGCGAAGGCGCGCGAAACCTGGGATCATCCGAGGCGCCCGTCTGCGCCCACTCTGTGATAACTCGGAAGATGTCCTCCATTTCGTTGTCTTTCGAGTTGGGGAAATAGTAGGTGCGCGCCCAGACTCCGCCCAACGCGGCCACAATCTCCAGGTGATCATCCACGACCAGATCGGGTTTAATATCCATCGTCGAGACGGCATTGGCGTAATCGGTCACCGGCTTTTCGATGCAGTCAACCACCAGGGATTCCAGTTCGTGTTTGCGAATGTCCCGCCAGCGAATTCCGTTCCCCGACCAGACGTAGATCTGATGGCCGTCATCCACAAGCCGTTGAAGCGCGTCCCTGGCGTTGGGCCGCAGCGAACCGTCAACCCCCAACAGCGTATAGTCCACATCAAAGAAGATTTTGTATTGGGCGTTGTTGCTTATAGCGGCCACGTGCTCGGAGTTCGAAGATTAGCTCGGCGATGAAAATGGCGTCTGAAACTATCCAGGAGGGCCTCCGGGGTTCAGTATCTCGCGGGCGATGACCATCTTCTGGACCTCGGTGGGACCTTCGCCGATGCGACGGACTCTGGCCTCGCGGTACCAGCGCTCTAGAGGCAGCGCTTTGGTGACGCCGTAACCTCCGTGAACCTGGATTGCTCTGTCCACCACTTTGCCCAGGATGTCAGCCGAATACACTTTGGCGATGGACGCCGCCTGTCGGAAGTCCTCCCCAGCATCGTACTGCCATGCCGCCTCCCAGATGAGCCAACGGCAGGCGCGAATCTCGACCTCGTTGTCCACCAGCATCCACTGGACGGCCTGACGGGTGGCTATCGGAGCGCCAAATGTCTCGCGAGTCTTGGAGTACTCAACAGCCATCTTGTGAGCGGCGACGGCAACTCCCAGATTGGCGGCGGAGTAAGGTATTCTGGCCCTCGCCAACAATTTGTTGGCCAACAGGTCCCATCCGTTGTCCACCTCGCCCAGGACGTTGCGACTGGGCACTCGAAGGTTGTCAAAAAATAGCTGGGCCGGATAGTAAGCCCGGATTACAGGCACCGGCTCCAATTCGAAGCCGTCCCACTCATTTTCGACGATAAAGGCTGTGATTCCGCGACGGCTCTGCGGGTCGGTGCGGGCGAACACGATGCCCCAGTCCCCCCAAGGGGCGCCGCTGATGAATATTTTGCTTCCGTTAATAATCCAGTCGTCGCCGTCTCGGACGGCGCGGGTCTGAATGGCTCGGGCCGGGTCGGAGCCTCCGCTGGGTTCGGTGATGGCGAACCAACCGTGGCGCTCGCCGTTGACGGTTGGAATTCCGTAGGTCTCTTTCTGGTAGTCGCTTCCCTGCCAGAGAATCTCAGGCGGGCCGCTCCCCATCGTGCCATATGCCGGGCGGTAGAGGCCGGCCGCGTGCTGGACCATCTCCTCCTCAAGCACTGCCTGAGCGAAGATGGACAAACCCGCTCCGCCGTGCTCCTCCGGAACGCCCATGCACCACAGGCCCATCTCCTTGGTAGTGGGAGTCAGGCTGTTGAACATATCCTCGGGCATGAAAATGGAGTCGTGTTCCATCTCCTGCTCACGAGGGACGATCTCGTTGCTGATGTAGTCTCGGACGACGTTTCGCGTCATCCGAAGCTCCTGGGGAAGCTCGTATCGCTGGCCTTCGACGTTCATCATAATCGTGCATCTCCTGAGCGCGGGAGGGTTTGAATCCCGCCTCTGCGGTCACATTAAATCTATCTGCCGGTGAATTTGGCTGGGCGTTTTTCGGCGAAAGCTCGGGGGCCTTCTGTGGCATCGTCGGTTGTGCGCAGTACCTGTTGAATCGCCTGCTCCATGCGCAGGCCGTACTCAATGGGCAGATACTGGCCTCGAACGGCAAGCTCCTTGATGGCCCGAACGGCGAGCGGCCCATTCTGGCAGATCACCGACGCCATGCGCTCGGCTTCTTCCATCAGGTCGGCCAGCGGCACAACCTTGTTGATCAGTCCGTACTGGGCAGCCTCGGCGGCGCTGATGCGGTCGCCACTCATCAGCAGCCACATGGCAATGGGATACGGAAGCTGCTGGATAGTGCGCTGCGTTCCGCCATTGCCTGGCAGGATGCCGCGCTTTACCTCGGACAGTCCGAAGGAGGCATGTTCCGCTGCAACGCGGATGTCTGTCCCTAAAAGGAGCGTCATTCCCCCGGCAAGACAGTAGCCGTTGACGGCGGCGATGACCGGTTTCCAGACCTCCAATCCACGATTGAGAATCTGCTCCTCCTGCGTCTGCCAGAAATGCCACTTCTCTGCCTCGCGGGGGATCGTCTTCTTCAGGTCGGCCCCGGCGGAGAACGCGCGATCACCGGCGCCGGTGATGATTGCGCACCAGACATCCGGGTCGTCCCGAACGTCGATCCACGCCTGGGAAAGCTCGCTGTAGGTTTCAGGGTCCATCGCGTTCATCACTTCGGGTCGGTTGATGGTGATGTAGGCGGTGTTGCCTTTTTTCTCGTAGATCAGGGCCATTGGTTTCCTCCGATAAGCGGCTGTCCATTCTGAGGTCGCATCCGAAGAATCTGGTCGTTGGCAGAGCAGGGTTGTGTTGCCCGCGATTAGATGTTTCGGTTTCACTCAACATGACATTGTTGTGGTCACACAGACACCTTGAACTTGGGCAGAGTTATTTCTTCCGTGACTTTTTCGAACACCACCTCGACTGGCGTTCCAGCTTTGATGTCCTCGTTTTCGACTCCCACCAGACTGGTGACCATCTTGGGGCCTTCATCCAACTCCACTATGGTGACGTTGTATGGCAAGTCTTCCTCGAACGCGCGATTGTACCGTTGATGGACGACTATCCACGAGTACACCTTGCCTTTGCCGCTGGCAGCGACCCACTCATGGTCGGGCTTCAAGCACTGAGGACACGCAGGACTCAAATGTCGGATATGGCCGCAGTTGGAGCATTTCTGAAGGCGGAGTTCTCCCTGTTGGCATCCCTCCCAGAAGGGGCGGTTCTCATCGTCGATCTCTGGCGTTGGTTTTTCGTATTGGGTCGTCATCGCCTAGTTCCTCAGAATCATGGTGGCGTGAGAGTGCATGATGCCGCCCTGCCCGCTGACCAGCGCGATCTCGGGATCATCGACCTGCCGTTCGCCGCCCTCGCCTCGAAGCTGCCGGACCGCCTCAACGATCAACTGCATCCCCGCCATTCCGCTCTCAGACAGCAGACCGCCGCTGGTGTTCATGGGTATTGAGCCGCCCGGCCCAGTTGTGCCGTTTTCGACGAAGGCTCCGCCCTCGCCCTTCTCGCAGAACCCGTAGTCCTCTAGGGTAATCATGGGGACGATGGTGAAACAGTCGTATAGCTCACAAACGTCCACATCCTGAGGGCCGATTCCCGCCATGTTGAAGGCCATTTCTCCCGCAATCTTGGCCCCGCTGGTGGTCAGAGTCGGACGCTGTGGAAGGTCCCAGGCGATGTGGTGCTGCCCGATACCCATGATGTAAACAGGCGGCTTGTTGAGGTCTTTGGCCCTCTCAGCCGAAGTTACGACCACCGCCGCGCCGCCATCGGACACGAGACAGCAATCCAACAAGTGAAGAGGCTCGGCCACATATCGGGACGCCTGATGGTCGGCAATTGTCATCGGATCGCGTTTGTGGGCGTTTGGGTTCTTCGAGGCCCATGAACGGGTTGAAACGGCAACATGCCCAAGCTGCTCGCTGGTGGTCCCGAACTCCTCCATGTGCCGTTGGGCAATCATAGCGTAGCCTGAGGGCGCTCCGAACATTCCGTATGCGCCCTCCGGCCCTCGTGGTTTGGAGTAGGTGCCAGGAGGCCCGGACAGCGGGTTGTCCCCATAGCAGCACACTGCCGTCTCTATGAGACCAGCCTCGATCGCCATCATCGCGTACTGCACCAG
>JASLRP010000038.1 GCA_030743915.1 SAR202 cluster bacterium
TTGGATAACATCGCCATTCCGGAGTTGGGATTCCTGGATGACGTGGAGTCATCATACTCGGGTTGGGATAGTCGGGGATTCAGGCGGATAGGTGGATTCCTGCCCCAGCAGTATGCTATTCGGCTGATGGAGATATTCGAAGATGACACCTTCAGGGTCACGCCGATGGAGTTGGACGAGAACAACACCGGAGGGTTGGTAATCACCACCATCGGTTCCGAGGTAAAACAGGCCGCGCTGGTCGTGTCGCCAATTACCATCGGGACTCGGTATTCTACCAACTTCAACCTGGAGATCATTGTTTCTGAGTCAACTGGACCGTAACGAGTTTTTGAAATGTTTCTGCTGTTAGCCGGTTTCATAGCGATAATATGGGGCGTGGAGGTGGCTAACACATTGGTCGATCATCGCTTCAGCGAGTTTGGAATCGTCCCTCGGACCACTGAGGGCCTTCGAGGGATTCTGCTCTGGCCCTTTCTCCATGCTGGTTTCGGTCACGTTATTTCCAACACCCTGCCTATGGCAGTGCTGGGCGGTGTGATCGCGATTCAGGGCGGCAGAACGCTGTTAAAGGTGTCGGTCATCGTGGCGCTGGTCTCCGGGGTCGGCGTGTGGGCCGTTGCGCGAAACGGAATCCACGTAGGGGCCAGCGGCCTGGTGTTCGGCTACTTCGGATATCTGGTGGCGCGAGGCTGGTACCAGCGCAGTTTTTCGTCGATTGTGGTGGCGATATTGGTCGTGTTCTTCTACGGCGGGTTGATATTCGGGATAGTCCCGTCCTTCGGGTTCGTGTCCTGGGAGGGCCACCTGTTCGGGCTATTGGCAGGCATACTCGCGGCCAAGATCATCGACGAAAAAAAGCCGAGCGATGGCGAACAGGCAGCGGAAGACTGAGCCTGCGCAACCTCTCCATTTCCTTCTGCGCGATAGGTTTGGTTGGACAACTAGCGTTTTGGTTAGCAAATGGTATAATACCTCTGTATTCAAGATGGCCGAAATGTGTGACCATCGTAGTTCAGCGGGATAGACCTCTTCACTGTTGTCGGTTTTGATTCGATTACTAGATCATCTTTTCATCCGCTCCGGCATGTGATGCAAGCTTCAGGAGGGCGCCGTGACATCTGGTGACTTTACCTTCTCCACATTTTCAAAGAATGCCTTCTATGGCGAACTGAACGGGCGGCTGATCGACATGATCGAAGTCGGCTCAGATCAGCGGATCGTCGATCTGGCCTGTGGCACCGGCGGCGTGACTCGGCTGATTCTGGAACGAATCCGTGACGCTCGCGAGTCGGTAATCATCGCTGTGGACCACTCGTCAACCGCGCTACGACAGGCGATGGAAGACCTCAAAGACATTCGCGACAACGCAGTCCAGTTCGTCCAGAGTCAGGTTGAGCAGGTCTCAGAGTCACTGAAAGAACGGGCCGACACCGTGGTATTCTGCAACGCCATCCACTACATCCCGGACAAGGACGCGCTGGTAACCGAGATTTCAAAAGCCCTGAAACCCGGCGGCAAGTTCGCCTTCAACACCTCGTTCTACGAAGGCGGTCAGCTTCCTGAGTCCATGAATTTCTATCGCAAATGGATGTTCAAGTCAGCCCGCATCCTCCGCAAAGAGTACGGACTGTCAACCAAGAGGTCCGAGAAAGTGGAGTCGCGAAAGCACCTCACTCCAGACCAGTACCGAGAGTTGGTTGAGAGGCACAACTTCACCATCCTCAAGCAGGAAATCGACACCGTGAACGTCCCCATTGACGGTTGGCTGGACATCAGCACCTTCGAGGACTTCATCGTTGGGACCCTGCCTGGCGTGCCACTGGATGCGGCCAGCGAATCCCTCCAGAAAGCCTGCCATCAGACCTTCGAGGAACTGAACCTGACATACGTCCCCCGTAACTGGTTGGACGTGGTGGCCGTTCGCTCGTAATCGGACACCTTTCGAGAACGTCGAATTCCCGCCCTCTATATCACCGAGCAAGAAGTTGAGAGCCTTCTCTCCATGGAGGAGGCTCTTCTTGTTGTGGAAAATTCCCTCAGACACCGAGCCGCGGGCCGCGCCACCAACCGCCCGAGAGAGCGGGTCGTCGGAGGTCCGGACGTGCAGGTCAACACGATGCTGGCCGCTGACTACGAGCTTGGCATCCACGGGTTCAAAACCTACACTCTGGCATCGGGCGTCTATCGCTTCTTTGTCTATCTTTACGACAGTGAGAGCGCCGATCTGCTGGCCATCATAGAGGCTAACCGCATGGGCCAGCTTCGCACCGGAGCCGCCACCGGCGTTGCCACCAACCTGATGGCTCGCGCTGACGCCACCGACATTGGCATTCTGGGCAGTGGTTTTCAGGCCCCAACTCAACTTGAGGCCGTGTGTCGGGTGAGGGACATCCGACACGTTCGGGTTCACAGCGCCACACCCGCCAACCGCGAGAGATTCGCAGTGGAGATGTCCCAAAGTCTGGGCATCGAAGTAACGCCGGTGAGTTCCAACAGGGAGGCGGTTGAGGGCGCGGATATCGTGATAACCATCACCAGTTCCCGCGAGCCTGTTCTGGAGGGCGCGTGGCTCTCGCCGGGCATGCACGTGGCCGCAACCGGAGGCGCCGACCCCTACATTCGAGAGTTGGACGACGAGGCGGTCCAGCGGGCTGATCTCATCATCGTGGACGACCTGGCCCAGACCAAGATCGAGTCGGGCGAATTGATGATGCCTGCGTCCAGAGGCCTGGTTCTCTGGGAGCAGATGCGCGAGCTTTGGCAGGTCGTGAGCGGCGAGGTGGCAGGCCGAAGTTCCGATGCCGATGTCACGCTGTTCAAGTCCCTGGGCATGGGGCTATGGGACATCGACGCGGCCAAGGTCGTCTATGACAAGGCCATCGCGTCCGGGATGGGCAGACGGCTGGGCGGCATTTCGTAGTTCACGTAAACCTGGACCTGCTTCCGTCATCCCCGTCACTGCAGCAAGCAACCGTTTCGACTGGAGGAGTGTCAGCACTGCCCAGACAGGAACGATTCTGCTCAGCATGGCGTGTGTTATGACTCCGGATAGCGGCTCTGGCCCCAGAAGCCGTTGGGGAGTTCCAGCAAGTGTCGCAGGCCTGTGCGCTCCAATGCCTTGTCCGTCGCTCTCTGGGCCGCGTCCAGGATTTCAGACTCGTCGATGTGCGAGACTTGCCTGTTGCGCATCAGGATTTTGCCGTTGACGATCACCGTGTCCACGTCGTTGCCGTTGGCGAAATAGGTTATGCGATGCACGGGCATGTTCATGGGATAGAGGTGCGGCTTGCGCATGTCCACCAGGATCACGTCGGCCTTTTTGCCCGACTCCAGCGAGCCGATTTCGTCCTCCATGCCAAGAGCGCGGGCCGAGTCGATGGTCACCATCTCCAGGGCTTTGCCGGGCGGGATGTAGTTGGCATCGTGATAGTGGGAGCGCTGGTAGTGCATGCAGTGGAACATGTGACGGAACATGTCGTAGCTCCGGTCTGGGGCTGTTCCATCTGAGCCGAGGGTCACAGTCACTCCCGCGTCCAGAAGCTCAGGCACGGGACATCGGGCATTTATGGAGAAGTTGGAGCTTGGATTATGGGAGATGCGAGTGTCGGTCTCGGCGCAGATGGCTATCTCCTCGTCGGTCAGGCCTATGGAGTGGGACAGCAGAGCGTCCGGCCCCAGAATGTCCAACTCCTCGTGAGCGAATTTCACTGACCCTCGTACGTGCCCGTCTTGAGTGAACAGGAGGCCGTGGCGCCTGGACATGTCCCTGACTGCGCTGGCCTGTTCCCTCATTTCCTCCAGTTCCAATGGTGAGAGATCGCCCTGATCGGGCTTGTGAACAGCGAACGCCAGACTCAGGTTGATGCGTCCGTCCGCTTTGCCGTGCCACTGGTCGATCAGGCTCTGGCAGGTGTCCATCTGCTGGTTGAAGGAGGCTTCGATGCCGTGTTTCGTGTCGCCGTCCCATCGAGCGAACTTGCTGGGAAACGGCCCCCTTCGCGGCCCCACGGCGAGGAACTCGCGTATGCCGATCTCCTCGATGGCCTCACACCGGCGAGCGCCATAAGCAGGGTCATCGACTCGCATTATCGAGTCTCCGCCCCCGAAGAAGGTCACGCCCGTGGTGGTGCCGAACTTCAGCCGCTCCAATAGCGTGAGCATCGCCTCGGCGTGCCAGAACTCTTCGTCGGACCCTTCAGCGTAGATTGCCTCGCAGGCAGGATACCAACCTCCCGACGGCCCGGTCCCCAGAGTCTTGAGCAGGCCGTGTCCCGCGTGGCCGTGACCGTCTATCAGGCCCGGCATGACGACCATTCCCGTTGCGTCGATGGTCTCGGCTGGCGATGGATCTAACTGATATTCGCCTCTGTGGGCGACCTCGACTATGCGGTCATCTTTTATAGTGACCACACCATCGTCGATGACTCGACGCTCCGGGTCCATTGTGATGATCGTGCCGCCGGTGATTAGAAGGTCTGTCAATCGAAGCCTCCAGGGATTGAGTGGTGAGGTATCAGGAAATGCAGTCGGGCGCTTATACCAGGCTCATCAGAATTTCAGCAAGCTCCTGAGGAACCGTGACCATCGCGTCGTGGCCGGACTCGATCTCGATGTACTGCCAGCCCTCGTCAGCTTTCAGTCTCGCGGCTGTATCCGCAAGCCAGGGACTTCCGTCGGTGCATCGAATGTAGGTTCGGGGGACAGCCTCGATCACGGAGCTATCGAATTGCAGTGGTTCAGTAGCGGCGGCAAGAGGATGGTCGCACATTTTCGACTCCATCCATTCAAGGTCTTCAGCATCCGTCACGCCCATGCTCGACAAAGAAAACGGAGGCAGTCGCCATCCGTCGCCGTCGCTATCTACCGCTTGTTGCACGGTCTTCCCCAGGGTTGCGGTGTTCACATCCATGAATGACCTGCCTGCCGATGGCATGGTGGAGTCAAGATAGACAAGGCGAGCCAGTTTATCGGGAACTCTGTCGGCAACTCCAGTGATGACCATGCCTGCGAAGCTGTGCCCCACCAGAATCACATCGTTCAGGTCTTCGTAGTTCAGCGCTGCGACAATGTCCTGCACGAAGGTGCTCAGATTAACTTCACGAGTCAGCAAGTGCGAACGCTCACCCGAGCCTGTGAGGGTTGGAGTGAATACTTCATGGCCTTGCTGTCGTAGCAATGGCGAGACTTTCTTCCAACACCAACCTCCGTGCCACGCTCCGTGGACAAGCACAAAACTCGCCATTCAGATGACCTCCGGGATGGGCCGGTCGTGAACGAAATCGGTGATGAGCGATGCCACAGCGTCCGGGCGCTCCATGTACATGTTGTGGTCGGTGTCTTCAACCGTGGTCAGGTGGAAGTTGGGAGTCTCAGAAGCTATCGGCGCCACGTCGCGGAAGTTGGCTTCCCGCAGCCCGCTGACGATGAACAGCATGGGCAGGTCCAGCGCGCGGAGGACGGGTTTCAGGTCAGATTGTTCTCGATGGGCCTCATTATGATTCATAGATTCGGGTGACCACTTCATGTCGATTAAACCGTCGGGCCGCTCCCATGCCTCATGGTTAACGACATCGAGGATAACATCATCCCGCCAGCGACCCACGGTCGGATGTTGCATGAGGTACTCGTGCAGCTCCTCACGGCTGCCCCACGTCCTGCGGCGGCGAGGAGGGGATTGGTCTCCCGTTCCGTTTCTGGATGGATGGATGATCACCACTGGCTCCAGCAGCACGAGACGATTGAACAGGCCAGGGGATTGTTCGGCGGCCAACGCCACCACCTCGCCCCCGAGGGAGTGACCCGCGCCGATCACCGATTCCAGGCCGAGTTTCTCGCAGAATGCCTGGAGGTCCTGGACCATGTTCGGATAGCCGTAACCCCTGGGCGTCCAGTCAGTGTCACCATGTCCTCTGGCGTCAAGGGCGATGACGTGGAATCGATCGTGAAGCTCGCGAGCGACGGCGTCCCAACTTCGGGACGTGCGCATACTGCCGTGGAGCAACAGCAGAGTGGGGCCGTCGCCTCCCCAGTCGGCGTATCGCATGTTTATGTCGCGGACCATTACGAACCGGTCATCGGGCTTGGAATTATTCATGTATCTCAACTCAAGTGGGTTTGGGAAATCTGGCCGATGGTAACACAACTCTGATGTCGGAATGAGCTAATACCTTTCGGTCAGATGTTGACATGAAGTCGCAGGATGTAGAGCTTTGCCGCCTTCAAATCGAATCTGAATATTTTATTGCTCTCTTCGTCTGCCAACCATTCTGACAAATCCGAAGTGACGTCCACCGTCGGCCTGCAACTCCCGCAGCTCGCTTAGGTGTCTTTCCTTCAAACGATTGGCAGCCTTTACGCATTCGTGCCAGTGGACCCAAAGCTCCCATCCTTGTGGCAGTTCTTCTGCCAGTTCGAGCTCGAGCTCAGGGAATCGGTCCCAGTGGTGGCGCCACCACTCGACCGAGTTCATGAAATAGGCCCATTCGCCCAGGTAGTCGGGTAAGGGCACAGGCAATTGGTTAGGTGAAGCGGGCGTCACGATGCCGATCTGACGCCCACGCTTAAGCAGCTTCAACATATAGGTCTCCAAGTAGTGGATGTCGGTGCCGAAGAAGTGGTAGGCATCCATGCTCACGATGGCGTCGAAGAACTCGTCGGCGAAGGGCAGCGAATGCGCTTCGGCGTGGATCGGAAAGACTTGATCCTCGACTCCGGCCTCCCTGATTCGTTGCAGGTTCTCCGTGGGACTTATCCAGAGGTCAGTGGCCCACACCTGGACGCCAAACTCTTTGGCCAGAAAGATGGAACTCAGAGCCTTCCCGCACCCCAGGTCCAGCACGCGCATGCCCGGCCGGAGTTCGATAGCCTGACACATTGCCTCGGTTACCCACAGGACATTGGGTCCCATCTCGTTGTCGATGACCCAATCGGGGTCGTACTTTGCGGACAGTGGATATCGGTCCAACCGAAACATCTCTCTTATCTGATCTTTGGTCATACCCGTCCTTCTTGCAAAAGTCTGCAACAACTTCGTTCGGATGACGACGCGAATTCATAGTAGGCGCATCTGTCCGACCCTCATACTAAATGGCACACGCCGCCAGTTTTGTGGCAGGATTAAACTGAATCGGCATGACCGTCCAATTCCTCGATCAGCGCCTCGGACGGGCCGCGCTCTTGCTGGATTCGAGATGCAGCGCCCTCCACGGCTCGCATTAGCCGCAGGATGTTGCCTCCCAGAATCTTGAGAATATCCTCTTCGGAGTACTCACGGCGCAGCAGTTCTGCGGTCAGGACGGGGTATTTAGACACGTCCTCAAGGCCCTCTGGGACGCTGGTGATGCCGTCGTAGTCTGAGCCTATGCCGATGTGGTCGATTCCCGCTTTCTCTCGGATGCGGTCGATATGGTCGGCGATGTCCGAGACTGTGGCGCGAGGCTCGGAGTTTTCAGCGTCCCATGCTTGCAGGCCCGCGTCCACGCTCTCGTCAGAGCTATCTGGCAGCGCCTCCAGGCGGGCTTTCTCGGCGTCTCGGGCAAGGCCATGTTCATAGGTCTGCTGGGAGACGAATCCCGGAACGAAGGACACCATCACGACACCGTCATTCTCTTTGACTCGCTCCAGCACATCATCAGGGACGTTGCGGGGGTGGCCTGTGATGGCGCGAGCCGAGGAGTGACTGAACACCACCGGAGCGTCGGACGTGTCCAGCGTGGCTCGCATGGTGTCGGCATGGACGTGGGACAGGTCCACCAGCATGCCCAAACGGTTCATCTCCCGCACAACCTCGCGTCCGAACTCGGAGAGGCCATCAACCTTCGGCTCGTCGGTGCAGGAGTCGGCCCAGTCAACATTCTGGAAGTGGGTCAGCGTCATGTACCGGGCGCCAAGCCGATGGAACATCCGCAGAGCGCCCAGAGAGTTGTCAATGGAGTGCCCGCCCTCGATACCAATGAGGGAGCCTATCTTGCCCGAGTCGAAAGCTGCCTCCACATCGTCCGCAGTCAGGGATAATTGGAAGGCGTCCGGCCACTGACGGAGCATGTTGTACACGACGTCGATCTGCTCCATAGTGGCACGAACATGCTCGCCCTGAGGCAGAGCCTGGGGGATGTAAACCGACCAGAATTGTCCACCGACACCACCCTCCCGAAGCCTGGGGATGTCAGTGTGCAGGCCGGGCTGGTTCTGGGAGATGTCGATCTTGGACAGGGCGTTGTCGGCGACTTTGCGATACTGCCACGGCAGGTCGTTGTGGCCATCGATCAGGGGGATTTTGTCGTGCAGAGCGCGGGCGCGTTGAATCTCTGAGTCGGAATAGGTGGTCATGGCAATCTCCCGAGGGGTGAGTCTGGATGCGGTGGATAATTTGCGATCGTTGCGCTAATTTACCACATCCCAGAGGAGAC
>JASLRP010000039.1 GCA_030743915.1 SAR202 cluster bacterium
CCGGAGTTGAAGGGCATCGAGGTCATTTCGGAGTTCGATGAATCCGACTCTTCCTACTCTACCCGGCCGGCCGCGCGTGAGATCACCCTTCGACATCTTCTGACCCAAACATCCGGGTTTGGGTATCCTTTTTCCAGCAACGTTCTTAGCAAGCTGAGCGGCCAATTGCCGGAATACCATCCGCTTCTGCATGATCCGGGCATTCGATGGACCTACGGCATGGGCACTCGCGTTGTGGGAAGGGTGATTGAGCAGGTCACAGGCGAATCTCTGGTCGTTTTCTTCAAGTCTCGGATATTTGGGCCTCTGGGCATGAGCGACACGGGATTCGATCTGAAGCCGGAAGATCGAACCCGTCTTGCCTCCTCGTTCAATCGCGTCAATGGAGAACTCGTCGGTGAGCAGAACCCCGCATCGCATGAACTACGTGTCGGCGGCGACGCCGGACTGCTGGGGACGGCCAGCGACTACATTCGATTCCTCCAGATGCTGCTGGGCATGGGCCAATTCGACGGCGCAAGAATCCTCACGGAGCAGTCTGTGAGCGAGATGACTCAGAATCAGATCGGAAATCTGGTGGTTGAAGCGCAACCCGGCGCCATTCCTGAGCGATCAAGCGCCTTTCCCCTGGACGCAGGAGAAGACAAGTTCGGTCTCGGCTTTCAACTGAAAGAGCGAGAGGAGAGCGGCGCGCGCTCGCCAGGCAGCTACAGTTGGGCCGGGATACGCAACACCCACTTCTGGGGCGACCCGAAACTGGGAATCGCAGCGGTAATGTTGACGCAGGTTCTTCCCTTTTACGATGATCGCTGCATCCAGTTACTCACCGACTTTGAAAATGTGGTATACCGGAATCTGGAGTGATGTTCTACTCTTCGGTGACCTGGCGAGAGATTGAAGGGCAACTGACCAATTGGACACTCTCCCCGACTACCTGACGACCGGACTGAACATGGTGTTCGTCGGCCTGAATCCTGGATTGACCTCCGTGCGGGACGGGCATTACTTCGCGTCGCCTCGCAACAGGTTCTGGAGAGCAGCAAACTCGGCAGGCATATTCGACCCGCCGCTGAAGGCAGAAACAGACCACATGGCCCTTGAGCAAGGCATCGGATTCACTGACGTTGTGAAGCGTCCCTCCGCCGGAGCCTCCGACCTCCGGGCGGCAGACTTCCGGGAGTGGGCGCCCGTCCTCAAAGACAAGCTGGAGCGATACGCTCCGAGTGTCGTGTGCTTTCACGGATCGGTGGCCTACAAGAATTATCTGAAACACGCCGAAGGAGTCAACCTGCGTCCGGAGTTGGGACCTCAGCAACGCCCCATTGGAGCATCGACTGTGTTTCTCGTCCCCAACCCCAGCCCTGCCAACGCCGCCTACTCGATTGACGACCTCGTTGGCTGGTACTATCAACTCGGGTTACTGCTGAAGGAGACGACACCAAACGATGACTGAGATGACTGACAAGATGCGAGCCTTCATAGCTGTCGAACTGCCTGATGTGGCGCTGGATGACTTGCGCAGGGCCATCTCTCTCATTCGAGAAGCCGGAATACACAACCTTCGCGTCGTGAGGCCCGAAGGCATCCATCTGACGCTAAAGTTTCTCGGCGACATCGAGAGCAGCCAGGTAGAGCCGGTATCTGAAGCTATGACCAGGGCCACAAACGACGTTCAGCCCTTCCAGCTTCACCTGGGAGAAACCGGCGCTTTCCCAAATATCCGGCGACCCAGAGTGCTTTGGGCGGGAGTCGATGGCGAGATGGAGTCCCTCAGTAACCTTCAGCAGTCCATCGAGAAGGCGCTGGAAGGTCTGGGAGTCGAGAGAGAGCGGCGCTCATTCAACCCCCACCTCACCCTGGGCCGCATCCGAGGCGGCGCATCGGAAGAGGAGGGCCAGAAGGTCGCCCAAACGCTGTCGATAATCCATCTGGACGAAAGCCTGACCATCCCGGTGGATTCCATCAGCCTCATGCGCACCACCATGACGCCTGACGGAGCGGTGTACGACCGACTCGCGTCCGCGGCGCTGGGCGCGTAGGTTCCAATTATCGAGCTTCGATAATCATCTGGCTTACAGATATTTACTCGATCATCGGGTTCTCTTAGAACGCTGACTTTTCGACATATCGCCAACTACACTTCACGGATTCCTCACGTCTGTCACTCGTTCGTTGAATTATTCTGTGACCCAACAACTCGTCAGCGTCTCGTTAATTGCGCGCTCGGAACTCCAGGGCAAATGTTATTGACCTGTCACGACGTGTGACTATCCGTCGAGACGTTGAGTGAACCGAAGGGCATGGATCGCAGCCTCACCAGATTGAGCGAAAAGGACGATGTATGGTAACCGCGATGGCAAAAACCGAACTGAGCACAGACGTTTTGATTATCGGAGGCGGCGCTGCGGGCGCCGTGGCCGCGATCAAAGCGGCGCAGGAAGGCGCGGACGCGCTGGTTGTCACCAAAGGCCCCTATCCATCGGGCAACTCATCCATTGCGCTGGCGGGCTACGCGGTGGCATTGGGCCATTCCGACCCGAGAGATAACACCCAGGTTCACTACGATGACATCATCAGGGCGGGCAATGGCCTGAACAACCAGAAACTCGTCCGTAAGTGGGTGTCAGAGATTGTCGATATCACATGGGAGATGGATAGCTGGGGGATCGACCTTATCAAGGAGGGCGACAAGTTCGCTCAACGGCCCTGGGAGGGCCACACCTATCCTCGAATGGTCCACCATCACCTGACCACCGGCAAGGCGGTAATGCAATGCCTCGCTCGGAAAAGCGATGAGCTAGGCGTGAAATCCGTCGGGCACACCATCATCGCCGGACTTTTGAAGTCGGATGGCAGAATCGCGGGGGCCTGGGGTATCAACTATCGGACCGGCGAACTTGTTGTCATCAACGCCAGGGCGGTAATTCTGACCACCGGAGGAATGGGCCATCTGTTCCCGCTGACCGACAATGTGGCCGCGGTGACAGGAGAAGGCTACGCGCTGGGATTCGACGCCGGAGCGGAACTGACTGGCATGGAGTTCTGCCACTTCCTGGCGACGCCCTGCTACCCGGACAAGATGCGAGTCCGATACGCCTTCATGCGATACGTCAACGGTCTCATCAACGAAGCGGGAGCAAAGCTGTACAACGGGCTGGGCGAACGTTTCATGCTCAAGCAATACCCGGAGACGGCGGAACGAGGCAAGAACGGCGAGGACATGACCAAGGCGATCGGCATGGAGATTTGCGAGGGTCGAGCAGGAGCGCACGGCGGCGTTTATCTCGATGTCTCGGGCGTGTCCGAAGAGATGAAAACGAATGAGTTCGCGCAGGTGTGGGACACCGCCGCGCGGGCCGGTGTTGACCTGAGTTATCAGCCAATTGAGCTTGCGCCGTATCCACATGATCTGGTGGGAGGCATAAAGATCGACGAGATGGCCGCCACCAACGTGCCAGGGCTTTACGCTGCCGGCGAGGCGGCAGGCGGCTCCCACGGGGCCAGCAGATTCGGCGGCGGCGCCCTGTCCGAGGCGATGGCCTATGGCGCGATTGGGGCAAGAGCGGCTGCCAGTTACGCCAGGGAGCTTGGACAGCATCTGCCGCCCGATGAAGGCCAGCTTGCCGACGCAGTGAGCAGAATCGAAGGGCTTCTGGCTCCTAAAGAGGGCATTCCGCCCGCTGAACTGAAACACAGCATTCAGTCCGTGGCGCACAACTACATCAACATTGTGGAGAACGAGGAAGGTCTGACAAAGGCGATCCAAGAACTGGAACATATCGAAAAGCAGATGCTGCCAGAGATGTCCGCGTGGTCAGATAATGAGAAAGAGCGAATTTCCAAACTGCGCGAATCGTTGGAAGTGACGGGCCAGTTGGAGACTGCCAAGGCGATGGCCATCGCAAGCCTCCACCGCACGGAAAGCAGAGGCGGGCTGTTCGGCGGGCACTATCGAAGTGACTACCCGGACAAGGACAACGAGAACTGGATGAAGAATATCATTCTCAAGAAAGAGACCGACGGCATATCCCTGAGCCTCGAATCTCCAGTGACTGAGGACTAGTCAGTATCCAATCTGACTGTTCGCGCGTTTTTGTGACTCATTGAAAATGTCCCAATTGAAGCCAGCCGAAGCATCTGGTCGCCAATCAGCGTGGTGACCTGACACCGGGGTACGTGTCGATAATTGGCTTGAGTTTGCGCTTCTGTTATCAAGTGGCAAGTAAGACGCTACCCAGTCAAAAGCCCTTGAACATACTCTAACGCTTCATCATCTTCCGGGTTGATCGAAGCGAATCCTTCCTCATCCCAAGCGCTCACCAGTTCGCGGTCGCTGGTGACAACGACGATTTCTTCGTTGATGCTGCCAGCTAACGTTTTGAGCCTCAATGTTGAGGCGAAATGAATCGCGTCCAGAGTTCGCAATGCGTGATCGCTCAAAGAGTCGCCAGCTTCGTCCATTAGCGAATTATCCACAGGCAATACCACAGAGAACAGATTTCTGTCTGAGCGGAACTGAGCCAACAGTCTAAACATTTCGGGCTCGGTTATTCTTCCACCCCTTTGAAGTCTGGCCAACGCAGATTTAAGTTCTAATGCCCCCAGAATCGACATGGTGAAGATGCCAATCCTCAACTGATGTTCGAATAGCTCATCAATTACGTCTGATCCGACCTCCTGAACATACCTTTTGACCAGAGCGGAGGTCTCAACGTACACAATAGTCACGACTAGCGTGATTCAATGATCATCTGGCTGACCGATATTCCCTTGAGCTTTCGGCTCATCTCTTGCCTTACTTCTTTGATTGGGCGCGTGGGTTCAGCGTGATCTCCAATGATGGATGACAACAACGATTGCATTTCTTGTTGTTCTTTCTTGAACTCACTGGATGCAAGCAAATCCTCTAGCGACTTCGCTTCCATTGGACAATCCTCCTTGGTTCCAGAAAACTCCGTTCGCTCACATGAATGCCATCATTCTGAGTGTATAGCCTAAACCACTTTCATTCAATCGCCATCAAACTGCCGTGATTTGTGAAATTGACACCCCCTTATCTGCCCCGTAAAATCAGACATCAACTATCGACGCGCGGGCGTGCAAGATGGTCTCTCTGGGACCACGCTGCCACGCTCCGCCAGGGAGAGAAATTCTCAACATGCAGAGGTTAAGGGCAACGCTATGACGACTACAGACTGGACCAGTGAACGTATTCGAGAGGAATATCTGAGCTACTTCGAGAGCAAGGGCCACCTGCGCGTTGCGAGCTCGTCCCTGATTCCGGTCGGGGACCCAACGCTCCTCTTGACCACGGCGGGAATGGTCCAGTTCAAGTCATACTTCGCGGGCGAGATAGAGCCTCCCAACCGGCGACTGACATCCTCGCAAAAGTCCTTCAGAACGCCGGACATCGACATCGTGGGCGATGCGACTCACAACACGCTGTTCGAGATGCTGGGCAATTTCAGCATCGGCGACTACTTCAAGGAGGGAGCGATAGCCTTCGCGCTGGAGTTCATGCTCCAGAACATGGGCCTGGAAATGGACCGCCTGTACGCCACGATATACCTGGATGACGACGAAGCCCGACAGCTATGGCTGGATGCCGGAATTCCCGACGAGCGCATCTCCCGCCACGGCGACGAGGACAACTGGTGGGGCCCCGCCGGCCTGGAAGGCCCCTGCGGGCCGTCTTCCGAGATTCACTACGATCTCGGAGCGGACAAGGGCTGTCTCCAGGACAACTGCGATCCCAACTGCCCGAACATCATGAACGAGTATGGCGACGAGTGTAATCGCTTCGTTGAGATTTGGAACCTCGTGTTCATGCAGTTCTACCATCATCTGGATGGCAGTCGCACAGACCTGCCCAGCACCGGCATTGACACCGGCATGGGATTCGAGCGTCTTGTTCGGGTGATGCAGAACGCCACCACCATGTACGAAACTGACCTTTTCCAGCCGATGATTCAGAAGGCCGAGGAGATCAGCGGCAAGAAGTACGGCACAGACCGCGAAACCGACTACGGCCTCCGCACCGTTGCCGAGCACGGACGCAGCGTTACGTTCCTGATCGCCGACGGCGTGGTTCCGGGCAACGAGGGTCGAGGATACGTGCTGCGCCGGGTCATCCGACGAGCCATCCGATACGGACGGCGCATCGGCCTTGAGGGCAACTTCCTGGGCGAGATAGCCGAAGCCACCATCGACAAGATGGGCAATGTATACCCGGAGATGGTGAACAACAGGGAATTTATCACAACGGTGCTGAAGCTGGAGGAAGACCGATTTCAGCAGGCGTTCCTCAACGGCAACGCAATACTGTTAGACGCCCTGGAGGGCACGGACAGTCTGGCAGGAGAGACTGTCTTCCAGCTATGGGACACTCACGGTTTCCCCGTAGAGATGACCCAAGAGATCGCCCGCGAGCAAGGCATCGAGGTGGACATGGAGGGCTTCGAGCAAGCGATGGAGTCCCAGCGAGAGCAGTCCCGCGCCACTGCCCAGTTTGGCGGCGACCGCGCCAAAATTCGGGTTTACGAAAGCCTGGGCATCGGCGGCACCCGGTTCCTGGGTTACGAGCAGACCAGCGCCGAGTCCATTGTGGTCGGGCTGATCGCTGACAACGAGACCGTCGATCAGGTGACCGAAGGCCAGGAGATCGAGATCGCCCTGGTGCAGACTCCATTCTATGCAGAGGGCGGAGGCCAGATTGGCGACTCCGGCGAGATTGTCGGGTCGGAAGGACGAATTGAAATCAACGACACCCAGGAGGTCATGCCCGGCCTGATTATGCAGTTCGGCAAGGTGACCCAGGGCACGATGAAGATGGGCGACACGATCGACGCCTACGTTGATCCCGTGCGTCGCGAGGACACGGCCCGCAACCACACGGCGACTCACATGCTCCACGCCGCTCTGCGACAGGTTCTGGGCGCTCACGTCCGACAGGCAGGCTCCTACGTGGCTCCGGACAGGTTGCGTTTCGACTTCACCCACGTCCAGGCCGTCACCGACGACGAGATGTGGCAGGTGCAGCTTCTGGTAAACGAGAAGGTCCGGCAGAACGCCCGCATTCTGAAGGATGAGGACACATACCAGTCGGCCATCCGTCGAGGAGCCCTGGCCTTCTTCGGAGACAAGTACGGCGACACCGTTCGGCTGGTCGAGATTGCCAACGGCGACACCTTCAGCTTCGAGGTCTGCGGCGGCACTCACGTTCAGCTTACCGGCGAGGTTGGGGCGGTCTATGTGCTGGGCGAGTCGTCCATCGGAGCAGGCATGCGCCGTATCGAAGCCATCAGCGGACGAGCCGCCGAGCGCATGGTCTGGGAACGCTTCCATCGTGAGGATCATCTGGCCCGCGTGCTCTCCACCACCCCTGAGGAGACGGAGGAGCGAGTCCAGTCGCTGATGGATGAACTCAACGAACTTCAGCGAGAGCGCGAGAACATGGAGCGCAAACTGTCCCTCCAGTCCGCCGAGGGCCTTCTGGATTCAGCCCAGCAGGTGGACGGCGTGACCGTGCTGGCCACCCGCGCCACAGCCGCCAACGCCGACTCTCTGAGAGAGGTTGGCGACTGGCTGAGAGACAAGCTGGGTAGCGGAGTGGTTGTGCTTGGCTCGGTGATAAACGACAGGCCCGTGCTCATTTCGATGGTCACAAGTGACCTGGTTGATCGGGGCCTCAACGCCTCGGATATCGCCCGTGGCGCGGCCAAAGCCATCGGCGGCGGCGGCGGAGGTCGTCCCGACGTCGCTCAGGCCGGAGGCCGGGACGCCAGCAAGCTGGACGACGCGCTGGGACTGGTGTCGGGCCTCGTGGGAGAATCGCTAAGCTCTTGAGGATAATGGCCCTGGATGTGGGCGACCGCCGCATAGGCGTCGCCCTCTCTGACCCGACTGGCCTGCTGGCAACGCCTCTGACGGCGGTGGACAGGCTCCACGCCCGGCCATCGGAGTTCGACGAGATAATCAGTCTTGCTCAGGAGAACGAGGTCGAGACTATCGTTGTCGGCATGCCCGTCACCCTGGCGGGCAAACTTGGCCGACAGGCGAGGCAGGTGCGAGACTTCATCTCGGAGCTATCTGACCGCACAGACCTGCCCATCGAGACCGTGGACGAACGGTACTCGACCGTCCAGGCTCAACGGATGCTCAACGAGTCAGAACGCCGCCCATCGGGAGACCGGAACCGGGACAGGGGCCACCTGGACGCATCAGCGGCGGCGGTCTTTCTCCAGTCCTACCTGGACTCCAAACGTTAGATACGCTGTTATTGTTGTCGCCACAGTCTTTATTCAGGTTGCTATTATGGGGCAGGCATCTGGCGAATAATTCGGTTATGTAACTGTGAGACTTGCCCCATTCGGCGCTTTGGGTTCTAATAACGGCACAATGGTCATTCTGTGACTTTTACTGATGGAACGCGCAAACGATAGCCAACCCCGCTGGACGCGAGATACCAGTTATGAATTCGGCATTCCAGCGAATCAAGTCAGACCCAAATCTGCTGATACCTTACGCGCTGGCAATTTTGTCCGGCGGCGTTCTGGTAATGCTGATTCTGTGGAGGGCGCTATCCGCCGATGCCGGAGTGCCTCCTCCCGTGGTGGCAAAAGACGCGCCGACGTCCATAGTCGTGCCCACCCGCACCGCAGTGGTGATTCCAACGCCAACGCCTGAACAGCAGCTTCCGCAGCCTCTTGTTACAGGAAACCCCATCCTGCCGGCGCCAGATATCGGCACTGCTGTGCCCAATGACCAGACAGGCTCCGGACTCGACACAGGCCCGACTCCAGACATCAATTCCGAGGACTATGAGAACAGGGTTGCGCTTCCTGCGCCCAACGAACCTGACACCAACGTTCAGCCAGGCTCGCCTCTGGCGACCCCTGGACAACCGGGGTTTCCCGCCACGAATCCGACTCAGGAGCCTCTGGGCCAGGGAAGCGGTGGCCTGGCCCCACTGCCAACCCCGGACGTTGGAACCCAGGAAGACCTGACGCCCCTGCCCACGCCGGTGGACACTGTTCCGGCAGGGCCAGAGCCATCAGCGACGCCGGTCGCTGTGCAGACTCCCGACATCAACGTTCCAAACCCAACGCCCGGTCTTCCTGTGGACCCCACCGCGACCCCGACCCCGGCGCCACAGGCGACAGGGCCAGAGATTCCGAAGCTGCCAGAAGGCATTCTTTTGCCGGATGTCTCTGACACCGTTTTCAACGCGTTGAACTCCGGCAGTCCCCTGCCGGTGGACCTCAATACCGCTGCTGGCGTCACGGCTGGGGCCACTCAGGTCACCGCGCAAGCCTATCTGGTAGAGGACCTCGGCTTCTCCATAGGCGGCTACAAAGGCGTTCTCAGTGACGCAAATTGGCTATTGCTGGCCGATACTGGCGCCCTCGGGCCGCTGGTCTATTACTGGAACAATTACACCTTGGTCGTGGCCGGACTGGAATCAAGCCAGATGGCTGAACTGGGCGAACAGCGCGGCCCCGGAGTGGTTGTGGCCCTGTACGACCCATCCTGACGACGCCCACCTGAACCCGGCTTTCCCCCTCCCGACGGTCAGGATTCCTGACCGAACCTACCCTCAACCGATACCTGCATATACCGAACAGGACATTCCTGTAAGAGCCAATATACGGTATCAATGTTAGGGATCAGTTGATAGTTTCTTCGTATCAGCTAGATCAGCAACAAAAAGAGCAAATATAAAAGGCGCGTGTGGAATCCGAGAACCGCTTGCCGGGCACGGTTCTGAAGGAAAAGAGGGGAAGATGCTAGCAAAACGTTCGATCATAGAAATCCTGCACGAGATACTCAAGATGGAGGGCCGAAAGAAGACCCACATCCAGTATCAGGCAGCGCTGACGTACCCGCAGGTCAACCGTTACCTCCAGGGCCTTTCGGACCGAGGTCTGATGGAACTGAGCCAGGACGACCGGGGCGGCAATATCTACAAGGTAACCGATAAGGGCAAAGAGCTGTCAAAGCACCTGAGTCTCGTCATGGGCTACTTAGAGCTTGCCGATTCTGATGAGGCGTAGCTTCTGGGTCCTCGCGGCATTCATGCTGCTGGCCCTCGTCGTTGGTGGCGGCATAGGGCGCGCCCAGATTACCGAGATACAAGGCGAGATGCGGGTGGGCATCGTTCCCAACCCCGTTGCTCTCATTCTGGGAGGTCCCGTGGGTAAACCGTACCTGCCGGGGCCTTTCTTTGGTGTTGAGCCTCTCTCGTTGGAGTTCGTGGCCTGTTGCGTAGCCGACACCTCGGGCGAGGACGTCACCTTCGAGTGGAATTTCGATTACGATGGCATGGCCTTTGAAATCGACGCAGTAGGCCCGGGGCCTTTCGCAATTACATATCCCAGCGCCGAATCCAACAAGTTGGTGGCGCTTCGACTGACGCCGGAAACCGGCGATCCTGTAATCATATCTGAACTCGTGTCTGTGCTGGAGGTCTCCTCTGACCTGGTGGTGGTTCCGCTGGCGTCGGCTGGCGGGCCATACTCTGGCATCGTCGGCTCGCCCGTTCAATTCAACGCCACAACCTCTTCGGACGGCATCGAATATCCTGACGGCGTATATCAGACGAACCAAAACAGGGTGGTTGAGATCGAGGGCCTGCTGTACGAGTGGGACTTCGACACGACCGCAGGGACCTTCGTTCCTGACCTGGGGGGCATCGGTCTGATGGCCCCGACCTATATTTATGACCTGCCCGGCGGACACACTGCCGCTCTTCGGGTGACAGACCTTGATGTGGACATCTCCTCCATGACCACCGCCATTGTGACCATCGCTCCGAACCAGGAAACCGTAATGCTGAGTCCTCTGAGCGATTCCTGGATAGACCGAGCCGAGCCTGACGCCAACCACGGAATTTTCGAGACTCTGAGAGTGCAGTCCGACGCCAGCGCCAACAATCGCGCGTTGGTAAGGTTCGACCTGACCTCGATTCCTGCTGGAGTCGAGGTGGACAAGGCGACACTCCACCTGTTTGCTCTGCAAGTGCCCGTCGAGGCGAGAACTTACGGCCTGCATCGCGTCACATCATTCTGGGAAGAATTGGACGTGACCTGGAGCAGCCAACCCACGGGAACCAGCAACTATACCGATACCGCTGACACCCGCGCAACGCCCGGCAGGATGGATTGGGACGTGACCTCTGATGTGGATGGAATGCTGTCTGGCATTTTGACCAACTGGGGTTGGCTCATAGAGGACGCCAATGAATATGACATCAACGTCGGGATAGGCCGGACCGAGTACGCCTCCCAGGAGCACGAGACCGAGAGCCTGTGGCCAGTGTTGGAGGTCTCCTATCATCTGCCTTAGAGGCTTTGGTCCCTCGTCCTTTTCGGTCAATCAGAGAGCGCTCTGGAACTATCAATTCGGATTGGTCAAAAATTAAGATGACGAATAGTTGGTTTCTGGTTAAAATGGTAAGAACCAGGCAATCTGTCGTAAACGGCGATTTGATTATTCACGCAGGCACAGGAAAATGAAGACGCTTCTGGTTGGAGAGCGACCGCTACTGAACCAGCGCATCGGCAGTCTGCTGGAGCGCAATG
>JASLRP010000040.1 GCA_030743915.1 SAR202 cluster bacterium
CTCGATGGAGCCGACCTCGTGTTCGCGGTTCATGGCGTAGGCGGCATTGAGCGTGTACATCTTGAGCGCCTCCAGAGGGGATATCGCCTCCTCTGGCACGATCGGCCCTTCTCCGAGTCGGGTTTTTCGGGAGACGACCGAGTAGATGCCGCTCAATGGTTCCAGCGGTGCGCACGGGAAGTCAGAGCTTGCGGCAACGGTCACGCCCTCTTCCAGCATCGTCTTGAATGGGAACACCATCGCTCCCCCTCCAAGTTCCCTGGCTCTTTCCTCTGTCCTCACCGCCCCGGTGTAAACAAAGGCGGGCTGCATGACCGACACGACGCCAATTGAGGCGGTGCGCCTGATCTGTTCCAGGGTCGGCAGGCTGTAATGCTCGATACGGAATCGAGGCTCTGGCGCCGGATGCGCTTTGAGCGCAGATTCGAAGGCGTTCAAGGCCTGCTCGATGCTCCAAGTGCCGAGGCAGTGTATGGCTACCTGAAGCCCACGGCGATGCGCCTCCAGCACGACGATGTCAGCCTCTTCCTGGGTGTAGTACCGCGCTCCAATGTGTTCATGGTCGCCGTGGGGGTGCTCCTGAATCAGCGCGGGGCTGGGGAACACAGGGTCCATGAATATCTTCATAGTCCCGCCCCGAAGGCGGTCGGAAACGTGCCCGTCTCCCGTGTCTCCAGAGGCGACCCGTGCAGGCGCTGAAAAGAACCCGTCCCCGCCGAGCATCTGGTGCATCCTGAAGGGCAGTTTGCCCAGCGCGTCGGCCTGTCGGTACATTTCAGCGGCCTCTGGAAGCACCAGAGCATCGCCAACGCTGGTGATACCTGCGGACATGTATCGTTGACAGTTCTGCCGCACGAGATCGGCGACGTACTCTCCGTAGTGTTCCAGATGCGCCCGAAGCGAGAGGTTGAACACCGGGTTCAGCGCCTCCTCCCAAAGCGTGCCGTCTGGCTCGCCAGAGTCGTCTCGCAGAATCTGGCCGTGGTCGGGATCAGGCGTGTTACGGTCGATGCCTGCGAGCTTCAGAGCAGCGGAGTTCGCATAGGCGGCGTGGACCGAGGAATCTTCGATAGTCACAGGATTGTTGGGCGCAGCCTCGTCCAGTTCCCGCCTGGTCAGGCGGCGGTTGCCTTCCATAGTTCTGGCGCTGAATCCCCAACCCCAAATCCAACGGCCTGGGGGAGCCGCGCTGGCGGCAGCAGAAATCGCGTCCAAAACGCCGTTGACGCTGACGTGGGGCGGGACACTGCAATCAACAGACACGGGCTGGAACGTGGTAAAGCTGAAATGGTTGTGAGGATCAATAAAGCCCGGAATGAGCGTCCGTCCGGCAAGCTGAACAACCTGAGTTTCCGGCCCCATCATCCTGGAGACCTCTGCTGAAGCGCCAACAGCGGTGATCTTGCCCTTGTCGATGCCCACGGCTTCGACACGAGGCGCTCCGTCATTCATTGTCAGAACGTTTCCCCCAAGCAGCACGATGTCCATTGACCACCCCTTTTTTTCAAGTGTGCGTCGCAACGGGCTCAGTATGACGCTGAGCGCTCGCGATATTACGTTGACTCGCAGTGGGATGGTATCCAAAACAGGCCCGCCTCACAAGGCTCGTTTTTCGGAAACGGGCCTGTGAGGCGGAAAGTCTTCGAGTTGAGTGGCCAAACCTGACCAGATTACATCATGGATTCACGGACAAAACGAACCTCAATCTTGCCGAACTTGATCACATCGCCGTCCTTCAGAGCCACGCCATCGATCGTTTTACCATCTACGTCTGTGCCGTTGGTGCTTCCCAGATCATACAGTCGGCAGACTCGGCTCATCACTCTGATCATGACATGGCGTTTGCTGACTGTTCGGTCTTCCAAAGCGAATCCAGACTCACCCGGCTCGCTTCCGATTACGGTGTCTCCAGGTCCAAGTTGAAAACTCTCACCGATATTCGCCCCGGCCTTGACGAAAAGCGTGCCGCCAATAATCTGGGTTTCCTCGGAATCGCCATTTTTGACGTTGCCATAGTTCAGCGACAAGCTCAGTCTGGTTGTGCCGATCGTAATCCTGCTGTCGTCCTTCAGAACGATGCCCGACTGGAGTTTGTCATTCACCCACGTTCCGGTTCGGGTGCCGAGATCGGCGACAGTGTACATGCCGTCATTCTCTTTGATCAGCGCATGCGATTCACCTACAGAATCGTGCTCCAACCTGATCTCCGAGCCCATGCTGCTGCCCACGACGACCTTGTCGCCATCAATATCCAGCACTTTGCCCGGCTTCATGCCGGATCGCACCACCAGCCAGGCAGCATTGCTCTGGACGGTGGATAACACCATTGTTGAATTTGGATTTTCTGCGTCGAAATCACCATCAGGTTTCTTGGATAGCTTGTCGAAGAACGAGCCAACACTGGCCATCACGACCCCTGATGTGCCCATCTCATAACCACCGAACACGCCGGGGGTCAAGGTTGGAATCTTGACGCCAAGTTGGTCCAGTCCGAAAAGAAGCGAGAGCGCTGATCCTGCAACCAGCGTGCCGCCTAAGGCCAGAGATTTGCCACTTGGAGTGTGTTGATTGAGGCGATATCCAACCCGATTTGTGAGCCTCCGAATACCAACGTTCCTTATCGATTCTGGCATACTTCCTCGCATGGCATTCTCCCTGGCTCAGCGTATGTGGCTCGAAATTTCGGTCAAGCTTTGCATTTTCTCGGTCATCGCGTCATCATAGTCCGAGGGCAAAACGGCGACGCCGAACGTCACGCAAGAATCCGGCGCTTGGCTATTAAGTACCCCTCCGGCAGCCAGCGTAAACGCGAAGAGAGATAATGATTTCCGATGAATCATTGAGGAGAAACTGAATTGAACATCCTGCTCATTGCCACCAACCGGGCAGATCGCTACATGGACCGCATGGTGGTGCGACCAGTTCCAGTGGGCCTTGCCTACCTGGCCGCCAGCATCGACGAGGAAAGACATTCGCTGCGCGTGTTGGACCTGATGTTTTCCGACGATCCACTGACCGACGTTTCCGCCGCTGTGAGCGAATTCAAGCCCGATGTGGTTGGGTTGTCCATGCGCAATCTCGACAACCAGAGCTACTTCAACCCGGTGTCGCGCCTGCCAGACGTGAAGAATGTGGTTGATCGGATACGGTCATCGTCGAATGCAACGGTGGTGTGCGGTGGCCCAGCCTTCAGCATCCTGCCGTCAGAGTGCTTCGAGTTCGTGGGCGCCGACCTGGGCGTAGCCGGCGATGGAGCCGACGCCTTCGCCACCCTGGTTGATCATCTGGAACAGGGCGATGATTACAAAAGCATCCCAGGTGTGGTGTACAGAGAGAACGAGGCAGTGGTGGTCACCGAAGGGCGTTTCACATCCAACTTCAACCGCCCTCCCCGATTGGATTTGCTCGATATGCCTCGGTACAACGGGTCCGGGTTCGGCGTGGGCGTAATCACGAAGCTGGCCCAGGCATACTACCAGACCACCGACTCGACGAAGTTCAGCGGTCAGGACTGGCGAATCAGACCAACGGAAGAGGTGGTCGAAGAAATACGCAATCTGAACACGGATTTCGGGATTCAGAAGGTCTTTCTCATTGACTCGGGTTTCAACATACCGATGTCCAGCGCCAAAGAGCTATGCCGAGCGATTGTGAGTTCTGGGCTGAAGGTGCGATGGAACGCGTATCTGAGACCCGGTGAATGCGACTCTGAGTTGACTGGCCTGATGAAGGAATCGGGATGCTCTCTCGCTCTGTTGGCCGAAGGTCGGGACGAATCCGACGCGGCCAGCAGGCTTCGGCAGGTCGGAGAACTGGCAAATCTGTGTCGTGAAGTCGAATTGCCCTATACTCTGAACATCTCCTTTGGAGAGCCAGGAGAAACCGAAAACTCGGTTCAGCAGAAGATTGATTTTCTAGAGGACACCGCTCCCGCCTTCGCCACGATTCGCGTGGGATCCAGAGTTCTCCCCAACACGTATCTGGCCCAAACCGCGCTGAAGGAGGGACTCATCGAGTCTCAGTCAGACCTGCTCATGCCCACCTTTTACGTAGCCCCAGAGGTGCGCGATTGGATAGCAGACCGCCTCCGTGAAGAGTCCGAGAAACATCCCCGCTGGCACCTGTCATAGGCAGAGCAACAAAGTTGACGCCTGTGCATCAACTTTCAGGAATTTCCTGGGATTGCAGTCTCCGAGTTGTCGCGCCATGTAGCCTGCGACACCCTGGCGTGACTCGCCAATGCTGCATGAAGGCGCCCAAGCGGGGTTGACTGCCCTGCGCCTATCGACTTGATTCCAAAACTTGCCTCAGCTTGCTGGC